>DATCMP010000095.1:0-7506 GCA_036563365.1 Thermomicrobiales bacterium | reverse complement strand
GACCCTGGTCCTCATCGTCGGCCTCGCGTCCGGCTTCGTCGCCTCGATCGCCGGGTTCCTGCTCGCGCGGGCCTTCGGGCGACGGCTGCGGCAACTGGAAGGAGCAACCGAGGCGATCGCGAGCGGCGATCTCTCGGCGCGGGTCAGCGTCACCGTGCCGGACGAGATCGGGCGGCTCGGCGAGCGGTTCAATCTGCTGACGGCGCGGCTCGATGAGACCGACCGGGCGCGCCGCGCCTTCGTCTCGAATATCTCCCACGAACTGCGGACGCCGCTGGCGATCATCCGCGGCCATGTCGAGGCGCAGTTGGCCCGCGATCCCGCCGCCGAATCGTCGCGCACGGCCTTGGGGACGATCGAGCGCGAGGCCCGCACCCTGGGTCGCCTGATCGACGATCTCTTCACGATCACCAGGATCGAGGAGGCGGCGTTGCCGCTGCTCCCCGCGCCGATCGCGGTGGGAGAGGTCGTGGCCGCCGCGGTGGCCGGGATCCAGCCGCTCGCGAACGCCCAGGGACATGTCGCGGTGCGCTCGCTCGTCCCCGCCGAGCTCCCCCTGGCCCTGGCCGACCGGACCCGCCTCGGCCAGATCCTCAATAACCTCCTCTACAACGCCCTGCGCCATACACCGGATGGGGGCGTGATCGTCGTGGAGGGGGCGTTGCTGCCCGATGGCGCGACGATCGAGATCGCCGTCACCGATACCGGCACCGGGATCGCCCCCGCGGATCTGCCGCATATCTTCACCCGCTTCTATCGGGGCGATGAGCCGGATGGCGCGCGACAGGCGGGCGGGAGCGGCCTCGGGCTGGCGATCGTCAAGCAACTGGTGGCGGCGCAAGGGGGCACGGTGCGCGCCGAGAGCACCCTCGGGGAAGGGACGAGTATCCGTTTCACCCTGCCGCGCGCCTCGGCGCGTGGGTCGCGCGGCTGATTGTCGGTTGTTGTCCCAGACCCCTTCGCGCGGCTACACTTCCCCCATGGCGCGACAGGGCCGAGCGACCGGGAAGTGGGCGGGCGAACGATGGGGCATGAGCGGGCGGAACCTGGCGATGGCGTCAACGCGGGTGGGAACGCAACTTCTCCCCGTGCGGAGCGCCTGCTCGCCCGGATAGACCAGGATCTCCCGGACCTCGCTCAGGCGCTGATCCCGAGTTCCCCGAGCGCCTCCCCGCGGTTCCTCGCCGCGCCGGATCATCCCGCCGAGCATAAACCGGAGTGGCACCAATTCGGCATCATCACGCACACGCGCCATTTCGTCGCCGCCCTGCGCGATGCGGTGCCGCGCGCCATCCGGCGTGTCGATCCGACGATCGCCGCGCGGGTCGAGCGGTATCTCGACGGGCAACTCGGCGACCTGAGTCGCCGCGAATTGTTGCTGATCGCCGGGTACTGGCACGATGTCGGCAAGTTCACCACGCGCACCCGGGGTCGGCGCGGCGACTGGCGCTTCATCGGCCACGCGCACGACTCTGCGCGGCTGGTGACGGGCGAGGCGGCGACCGGCGGGGGCTTGGGCGCGCGCTATGGCCTCGACGCGGCGCAGATCGCGTTCGTCGCCCGGTTGGCCGATCTCCATTACGCGCCGATGGAACTGAAGTTGGCGCTCGATCGGGCGGGTGGCGCGATCGCCGGGCGCGATGTGTATGCCGAGATCGCCGCCCAACTCGGCGCGGAAGGATACGCCGTCTGCTGCCTCTTCTGGGCCGATTGCCTCGCGAAGGGCGATACCACGCGCCAGCGGGCGCAGCGCCCGCAACTCTGGTCGTTGTTCGAGCAGACCTTGCGCGCCGTCGATGCGCGCTTGCGCGCTACCGCCGGGGGGAATGTCGCCGCAGGGAGCTGACGCGGCAGCCGCCTAGCGCGGCTGGTGAACGGGGTGGGCCGCCAACCCACGGAGCCCCGGTCGCGCAGCGGGTGTTCGTCTGGGGCTTGTTCGGAGCGTTGTGGAGGGGGAGATGGTCACCGCCGCGAGTACACTCGACCTGACGATCGAGCAGCCGGACCCGCTCGGCGTGTTGACGACGACCGCGCCGGTCGTGGCCGCCGCGCGTGAGGTGCGGATCATGCCGCACGCGATCGCGCGTGTCGCCGCCGCGCTGGCGGCGCGCGGTATGGACGGCGGGCTGCCGGTGCCGCCGTGGGACAAGCATTACCACTGGCACGACGACCGGGGACGGGCGGTCAACGTGACCCTGCTGCTCGACGCGCTGAACTTCTGCTTCTGGGCCGATCCCGGCGAGACGCGCTGGACGTTGACCTACGGGGAAGAAGAGCTCGACGGCTATTGGGCGTTGGCGGCCTCATTGAAGCGCGCGATCGAGGTCGATAGCTGCCCGCTCTGGGATGCCGATTTCCTCCAGCAGGTCGGCGAGGACGACGTCGAGAGTATCTTCCACCCGGCGGGGGCGAGCAGCGGGCGGATCCCGATGTTCGGCGCGCGGGTGGCGAATATCCGCGAGGTCGGGCGCGTCCTCTGCGAGCGATATGACGGCTGGTTCGGCGCGGCGATCGAGGCGAGCGGGGGGAGCGCACCCGACCTCGTCCGCCGTGTCGTCGCCGATTTCCCCTCGTTCGACGATGTCGCGCGGTATGCGGGGCGGGAAGTCCGACTCTACAAACGTGCCCAGATCCTCGTCTCGGATCTCTACGGCGCGTTCGACGGGCGCGGCTGGGGGAACTTGCACGACCTCGATCGCCTGACCGCCTTCGCCGACTATAAGGTGCCGCAGATCCTGCGCGCCGAGGGGATCCTGGAGTACAGCCCGGCCCTCGCCGCGCGGATCGACGCCCGCGAAGCGATCGCGCCCGAGAGCCCGGAAGAGGTCGAGATTCGCGCGGCGACCGTCTGGGGGGTCGAGTTGCTGCGTCGCGCCCTCGGCGCGCAAGGGGTGGCCGCGCGGGCGTTCGAGATCGACTGGTACCTGTGGACCCTCGCGCAGGGGCGCGGCGGGATGGCCCCATATCACCGGACACGGACCGTTTTCTATTAGTGCGCGCGGCTCGTCGCGGCGGCGGGTCGGCGCGGTGCCGACCTGCCGCCCTTGATGACCTAGCCGGTGTCTGGCTCGCCGCCAGGCCCACGCCTCCTCGGTACAACGGGTGCGGCGAATCCGGGAGGGTGCTCTGTTGCCTTCGGGTGGTGGCGACCACCGCCGATCGCGGAGCGCTGAGCGCTCCGCTCATCGGGTTGGAAGTTGCCCCCGATGGCGCGGGAATGGGGCCATCGTCAGCGACGGAGTGCCTGTTGTCCGCCTACCACAATCGCATCCACACGTCCCTGGACGAGGGCGAAACGTTCGTGGCGCGAATCCTGGCAACGATTGGCGGCGCAACCCTTCACGCTTGTCGGCCTGGAGGATTCGTCCTGAGTGATTGTTCGGGAGCGCGCCTCGATTAGGAAAGCCCGAGTTGTTGGAAGATCGGCAACACGTCGGTGAGCCAATGAACAATGGTCAGGATCACCCCAGCCCCGCCCGCGAAGGCCAGTACGTCGCAGAGGAAAACTAAGACGCTATTCGGATGATGCGACGCCTTATAGGGCTGTTCCACGATTTCCCCCCGGATTGAAGCGGATGGAAGCGACCCCGAGAAAGGTAGCTGTGCCAGGCAGCTAACCGGGTGTATGGTGGTGGTTGCGGCGATGCGATCGGGCAAGAAGTACCATGCACTATAGCCAAACGTACTGTAGCACGCCAGACGAATCGCCCGGAATAGCCCAGAAGTACTTTCGGCCACCGAACTTGTCCGCCGCGCCCTTAGTCGGTGGTTTGTTGTCATCGGACGAAGTAGTCGATGGGTCGCTCGGCCCAGAGCCAGTCAAGGAGCGCCTGTAACGGCGGTGGCGGGGGCAGCGGCGACCAGGCGCGCCACCAACGCCAGAGCAGGGTCCAGGGGTGCAGCCCGGAATGGACCCGCCGCAGCGCCACCGGCCACGAGACGTTCGGTCGGTCGGCACGCAGCGCGGTCGTCGGCCACGTTTTTCCCCCGCCCGGGGTTGGCTACCGGCACCGGTTGGTCGCCGTCGGCGGTGCCGGTGGGCACCGCGTTGTCGTCCGGGGCGCGGCTCCAGGCCCACCAGCAGAAGGCGAACGCGCAGCAGACGAGCGTCCAGTGGCGGCGGATCGCCCGGTCGCTGCGCACTTGCCGGTCGGCCCAGCCGGGTTCCTGCTTCATCTGCTTGTCGCCCTGCTCCACCCAGGCGCGCAGGCCGTAGAGCCGGGCGATCTCGGCGAGGGTGGCCGGGGTGAAGGGGGACGTCGCGGCGTGCGGCGCGTCGGGGTGGGGCAGATTCGTCAGCAGGTACCAGGTGCTGTCGGCGGGCAGCCGCGCCGGGTCGGTCGTCACCGCCACCAGGCGCAGGGCCTTGTCCGGGGCCATCCCCGCCAGCCGCAGATCGGCGGCCCACCAGGTCGCGCGGTGCCCGTCGCGGAAGCGGCGCACCACCGTCGTCCAGCCACCGGGCGTACGCGGACTCTCCCACGGGACGACCCGCGCCGCATCCTCCGGCGTGTGCGGATCGTCGGCCGGCGCCCAACTCCCGCGATGGGCGCGCAACGCCATCACGTAGGGAATCGCCCTGTCCCAGGGCGCCGTCTGGACCGCCGGGTGCTCGCCGTACAGGCAGTCGGCGACCACCGCGCGGAACGCGAAGCCCGCCTCGACAGCCGCATCGATCAGTGCGACGGCGAGTTGCGGCTTGGCGCGGAAGGCCGGGTCATCCTTCCCTTTCGCCAGTCGCCGCGCCGGGGTGTAGGGCGCGACGTGGAGCGGGTAGTACACATCCTCGTCGGCCCAGAGGCTCGTGACCGAGACGATGCCGTCGGCGATGCGTCCGACCGAGCCGAGATACTGGTGCGCGACATGCGCGGTCTTGGTCCCGTCCTTACGGTCGCCCGTCTCGTCGATGATCAGGATCCCACGATCATGCGGGCGGGTCGTCGGATCGGCGATGAGGAGTTCCAGCCGTCGGTCGTTGAGGGCGGCAGCGTCCCAGGCCGACTCGGACAGGAACCACTGGAGCCGCTGCGCCGGCGGGGCCTGCGCGCCCACCACCGGCTCCGTGCCCGCCAGCCCGGTCAGCGTCTTGTTGCGCTCGCGCGGCAGCAGCAGGCCGTGCAGGTAGTCGCGGAGCGCCCGGCGCTGGGCGACATTGGGGAGCAGCCCATCGAGCTGTGCGACGTAGCCTCCCAGCAGGCCGGGGGCGGGCGGACAGGGCACGCGACGGGTCCTGGCGGCACCTCCTCACTACCCCTACAGCATATCGTGCCCCGACTCAACAAACCACCGACTTAGGGGATGGTCGGAGCTGGCTGGGCAACAGGGTTTTGCGACCCTTGGTGGATCACATCGGGCGCAATCGCGCGAATCGGAGGAATCGCGTTGACAGCGATGTTGGCCTGTACCCGCGTCATGGCGGTCGCTCGATCCCGCGCCGTTGTGCGGTAACGGCACGTTAGTGAGGAACGCGAGAGTGGTACCGGGTAGACGTTCGGGCCTCGCCCTGCTATAGTTCCCCTATCCTCGGTGACGGGGGTCGGGATAGGTCAGGCGAAACGATTGATCTATCGCGGGGGCTGGATTGGGGATTCGTCAGAATCCCTGGACCGGAGCCAATATCACCGGGGCGTGGCGCAGTCCGGTAGCGCACCTGGCTGGGGGCCAGGGGGTCGGAGGTTCAAGTCCTCTCGCCCCGACCACGAAAATCCCAGCTATAGCTGGGAAAAGAGCGAACCCCGCGGATCAACCGATCCGCGGGGTTCGCTCTTTTCCGGCAGTTTTCCGGCAGTTCGTGTGATGATGCGGATTTCAGGCCCCGAAGAGGTCGTCGAGTTTCCGCGCCGCCTCCTTGCCCATGGTCGGGGTGACGTGGCTGTAGGTGTCCAGCGTCACGCTGATGTCGCCGTGCCCGAGCCGTTCCTGGACCACCTTCGGATGGATGCCCTGCTCGAGCAGGAGGGTGGCATTAGTATGCCGCATATCGTGGAAGCGGATCTCCGGTAAGCCCGCTTTATTGAGCAGGATCTTGAAGTCGCGCGCGACGTCGCGCCAACCCAGCGGGCGGCCTTTGTCGGTGCAGAAGACTAGATCCTCTCCAGCCCATTCGTCTCCCCATCCGTGGCGGCGATCCTCCTGGCGCGCCCGGTGCTCCCGGAGGGCGACGATCTCCATGGTGCCGAGGTCGAGCCGCCGACTGCGGCGACCCTTCGTCGGCTGGAAGGTCTTGTCGCGCTGGAGCTGGCGGCGTAGCTGCAAGCCCCCAGCGTCGAGGTCGAGATCGGCCCACTTCAGGCCGAGCAGTTCGCCCTGCCGGAGACCGGTCTTGATCGCCAGGATCAGGAACGCCTCCCACCGGGTTCCGGCGACGCTCGACCACAGCTGCCGTATCTGGGTCGCGGAATAGGTGGTGTATTCGCGCCGCTCCGCGCGCGGGGGCGTTGCGGCGAGGGCGACGTTGAGCGGCACGAGCTGCCACTTGAGCGCCTGATTCAATGCCTTGCGCAGGACGCCGTGGACATTCTTGACCGTCTTCGGTGCCAGCCCGGAGTTCGACAGCGTGCGGTAGAGGCGCTGCACGTCGACGGTCCGGAGCGTGTGCAGCTTGCTCGCGCCGAGGTGCGGGACGATATGGCACCGGACGTGATAGGCGTAGGTCTCCGCCGTGCGCTGACCCACCTCCCCCTCCACCACGTCCTCGAGCCAGCGCGCCAGGAATACCGCGACCGTCAATTTCTCCTTCGGGGGCAGGACCCCCCGTTCCGCCTGGCTCACCGCCGATCGAATCTTCTCGCGCACCTCGGTCTTCGTCTTGCCGCTGAAGGTGCGGCGCTGGCCGGCAATGGTGACCTGCCCCTCGTAGCCGGTCCCGCGCTTGTAGACCGTGCCGCCGTGGTTTGCGCCGCGTTTCAGCATGTCTGAGCCTCCATCTCGCGTGCGATCCACTGCTCCAGCGCCTGGAGCGGGATGCGGACGCAGCGCCCGAGCCGGAGGCTCGGTAGGATCCCGTTCCTGATGAGTTCCCAGGCCTTCGTGCGGCCGATGTTGAGCAATGCGGCGGTCTCTTCGACCGTGAGCAGGAGTTTCTCTTGGGGCTGTACCGTCACCTGTGCTCCTCTAACTTTGGTTTCATGCTCGCTACCGCTGTCGCGACCCCAGTTGGTCGTGACCGAGTCCGCTTGTGCTCATGAGCAGCTTCTGAGATGAATGACGGGAGTAGAAATCGATACCCTATGCGGCTTGTCGCATAAGTCTGTAGCAGTTGGCGAGTCGTAATACGACTGGTAGGTCTGCATCACTACCAGGGAACACACGCGCCTCTGATTGATAGTTTACGATAGTTTGATCGTTTTGTCAATGGTGCGGAAAGTAGATAGGTTACAGTGGCTTGAATGTGAGGATTCAGTAGATGCTTTCAGTTTTGATCATCCTCTGGTTCGTCGTCGGTGGACACCGGGCTAAGTTCTTCGACGTCCGGCCTCTGGCGTTTGTGTAGGTTCGTGAGCAACA
>DATCMP010000093.1:0-2444 GCA_036563365.1 Thermomicrobiales bacterium | reverse complement strand
CAACTGGCCCTGCCGCCCTTCCTCGAGCCCCGCCGGGCGGAGATCGAGGCCGGGTTGCAGCCGTTGCCGACCGGCCCAGCGGCGCAGTGGTAGCGCTGCGGCGCGCGATTGGTGAGTGTTGATGAGAGGGGCGGGCGACGGCTCGCCCCTCTTCGTTGGGCGGTACCTGTCGTCGCCCGCGGGAGATCAGGAGGTTGCGAGTGCCTACCGTCCATGACGCAGCCGATTTTGTCGGCCCCTGGTATGCCTGGTGGCCCGGCGATCCCGCGCCGACCTTCGGTCCCTGGCCGGAGTTCGGCGTTGCCGTAGCAAACGATGACGCCGCGCTGGGTCGTTTGAGCGGTGCGGATGGTGCCGAACTCCGGGCGTGGCGCGGCGATGGGAACCATCCGTACTTGGCGCGTGTCTCTGGCGAGGTCGTCGCCTGTGGCTGGTCGGCGACGCGGACGCTGGCGATCGGCGAACTCGGTTTGGTGCGGTCGTTACCGGCAGGGGATCGGTATCTCTGGGGTTTCGTCACCGCCGAGGCATGGCGCGGCCAGGGTATCTATCCGCGCCTGATCGCGGCGATCATCGACCAAGAGGGTGCCGCGCACCGCTACTGGATCGGGCACGAGCCGGGGCACAATTCGTCGAGCCGGGGGATTCTTAAGGCTGGTTTCCGACAAGTCGGTGAGATCTACCGCCGTCTTGCGGGTGATTTTACGCTGATCCCGGCGGGTGCTCCTGAACGCGCCGGAATCGGCGCGGCGGTTCTCGGTGCTACCTTCGTCACTGACGGTGCCGCGGGCGGATAAGCCCGCGGCACCGTGTGGCGGCTTCTCCGGCTACAGCGGGATGTTGCCGTGTTTGCGGGGCGGGCCGCTCTCGCGCTTGGAAAGGCACATCTCCAGGCCCTTGATCAGCCAAGAGCGGGTCTGGCTCGGCTCGATCACCGCGTCGATATAACCGCGCGCCGCGACCTCGTACGGGTTCGCGAAACGAGCACGATACTCGTGTGCCAATTCGGCGGCCTGCGCCGCCGGATCGCTCGCGTCGGCGAGTTCGCGGCGGTAGAGGAGCCCCACCGCCGCCTCCGCGCCCATCACCGCCACCTCGGCTTGCGGCCAGGCGGCGTTGAGGTCGGCCCCGATATGCTTCGAGCACATCACGCAGTAGGCCCCGCCATACGCCTTGCGGGTGATGACCGTCAGTTTCGGCACTGTCGCCTCGGAGAAGGCGTAGAGCAATTTGGCCCCGTGGCGGATGATGCCGCCGTACTCCTGCTCGATCCCCGGCAGGAAGCCCGGCACATCGACAAAGGTGATCAGCGGGATATTGAAGGCATCGCAGGTCCGCACGAAACGCGCGGCCTTGTCCGAAGCGTTGATGTCCAGGGTCCCGGCGAGATGGCGCGGCTGATTCGCCACGATGCCCACGGCGCGACCGTTGAGCCGCGCGAAGCCGACGACGATATTCGGCGCGAACCGCGCCTGCACTTCGAGGAAGTCGCCGTCATCGACCACGCGTCCGATCACGTCGAGGATGTCGTAGGGCTTGTTGCTCTGCTCGGGGATGATCGTGTCGAGTTCGGTGTCGGCCCGGTCCGGGTCATCGGTCGGCGCGCTGTAGGGCGCATCTTCGAGATTGTTGCTTGGTATGAACGAGAGCAGGGCGCGCGTCTGGGCGAACAACTCTGCCTCATCGGCGGCGGCGAAATGGGCGACGCCGCTGACGCTGTTGTGAGTGCCCGCGCCGCCCAACTCCTCCTGTGTCACCGTTTCGCCGGTCACCGTCTTGATGATTTCCGGCCCGGTGATGAACATCTGCGAGATCCCTTCGACCATCAGGATAAAATCGGTCATCGCGGGCGAGTAGACCGCGCCCCCGGCACAGGGGCCGGCGATGACCGAGATCTGCGGGATGACACCCGACGAGCGGACGTTGCGGTGGAAGATGTCGGCATACCCCGCGAGCGAGACGACCCCCTCCTGGATCCGCGCCCCCCCGGAGTCGTTGATCCCGATCATCGGCACCCCAAGCTTCAACGCGAGGTCCATGATCTTGACGACCTTTTCGGCGAAGACTTCGCCGAGCGAGCCGCCGAAGACGGTGAAATCCTGCGAGAAGACGCAGACTTTGCGCCCATCGATCGTGCCGTAGCCGGTCACTACCCCATCGCCGAACGGGCGACGTTCCTCCAGGCCGAAGTTATAGGAGCGGTGCTGCGCCAGGGCATCGAATTCGACGAATGAGCCGGGATCGAGCAAAAGATCGAGTCGCTCACGCGCGGTCAGCTTACCACGCTTGTGCTGGCGCTCGGCTCCTGCAGCGTCTTCGGTGGTCGCCCGCTGCGCCAACTCGCGGAATTGATCGATCTTGTGCTCGGTGTCTTGCCGGATCACCGCTTGACGGTCCATGTTCCTCCGGGAGAGAGTCGTGGGTCGTGGGTCGTGGGTCGTGAG
>DATCMP010000092.1:0-3180 GCA_036563365.1 Thermomicrobiales bacterium | reverse complement strand
CTCACGACTCACGACTCCCTCTACGCCGTCACCGGCTGCACGCCCGCCACATCTTTCGGGTGCGTAATCGCGCCGGTCAGCGCCGTGGCGGCGGCGACGGCGGGATTGGCGAGGAAGCTCTTGCTGGTCGGGTGGCCCATGCGGCCGACGAAGTTGCGGTTCGAGGTGCTGAGGCAGCGCTCCTCCGGCCCGAGGACGCCCATGAAGCCGCCGAAGCAGGCGCCGCAGGTCGGGGCGCTGACGGTCGCGCCGGCGTCGAGGAAGATGTCGAACAGCCCCTCGTGCATCGCATCGCGGTAAACCTGCTTCGAGCCGGGGATGATCAGGGTGTCGCAGGCGACCTTGTTCCCCTTGAGGATACTCGCCACCGTCCGCAGATCGCTCAGGCGGGCGTTGGTGCAGGAGCCGATGAAGACCCGGTCGACCACTTCGCCGCTCATCTCATTGACCGTCTTCACATTCTCCGGCGACCACGGCAGCGCCACCAGCGGCTCGACCTTCGACACGTCGATCTTGAAGTGCTTGGCATACTTGGCGTCCGCGTCGGGGAAGACCGGCGTGTACTCTTTCTTCGCGCGCCCGTTCAAGTACGCCTCGGTCACGTCGTCGTACGGGAAGATCCCGTTCTGCGCCCCGGCCTCGATCGCCATGTTCGCCATCGTCAGGCGTTCTTCCATCGGCAGGGTCCGCAGCGCGTCGCCGCAATACTCCATCGTCTGGTTCAACACGCCGTCGCCGCCGAGCATCCCGATGATGTGCAGGATCAGATCCTTGCCCATCGTGTAGCGCGAGCGGGTGCCGGTCAACTCGAACTTGTACGTCTCCGGCACCTGCATCCAGAGCCGCCCAGTCGCCATCGCCGCCGCCAGGTCGGTCGAGCCGATCCCGGTCGCGTAGCAGCCGGTCGCGCCGTAGGTGCAGGAGTGCGAGTCCGCGCCGATGATCAGCTCACCGGGCAACACCCAGCCCTCTTCCGGCAGGATGACGTGCTCGATCCCCGACCCCTCGGAGTAGTAGTGCTGCAACTGCTGCTCCTTGGCGAAGGAGCGCGAGATCATGATCTGCGCCGCCGAAGCAATATCCTTCGACGGGGCGTAGTGCGACAGGACCAGGAAGAACCGCTCCGGGTACGGCAGCTTCGTCAGCCCGATATCCTTGAGGCGCTTGATCGAGATCGGCGCGGTGATGTCGTTGCCCATCATCAGATCGATCTCGGCCTCGATCAGGTCGCCCGGCTTCACCGACGCCAGCCCGGCGTGCTTCGCCATGATCTTCTCGGTCATCGTCATGCCCATCGGAACACCCCTACTTTCCCTAACCATGTGCGTGTCAATTGCGACGAGGGTTGAACGCAGAGACGCGGAGCAAGAAAGAGTTCGCAGAGAAGGAACGAGAGAATACTCTTGTTCTTCCTCGCTAAGCGCCAATCGAAGGCACTCTCTCGTCCCATTCTCTGCGCGCTCCCTCCCCTCTGCGCCTCTGCGTTCAACCGTATTCTTGCTGACTCGCCTACGATACCACGCCCGCCGTCTCGTCCGCGCGTTGGGCGGCGGGGGCTTTGGCGGCGGTGGCGGCGCGGTTCAGCGCCACGATGTACGCGCGCACGCTCGCCTCCACCACGTCGGTCGCCACGCCGCGCCCCTGGAAGGTGCGGTCACCGACCGCGATTGTCACGGCGACCGCCCCTTGCGCGTCGCCGCCCGGCGTCACCGCCTCGATCTGGTACGACACCAGCGTATTCGGGATCCGGACGAGGTGATTGACGGCGGCGAAGAGGGCGTCCACCTGCCCATTGCCGGTGCCGCTCGCCTCGTACTCCCGCCCGTCGATCGATAGCACCACCGCCGCGTCGGCGCGACTCTGCCCGTCCGAGGCGCTGGCCGAGCGCCACGCCAGCAGGGTGAACGCCTCCGCCTCGGAGCGCTGCTGCTCCTCCTCGACCAGCGCCACGATGTCGGCGTCGTCGATCCGCTTCTTCCGATCGGTCAGCGCGATGAAGCGGGTATAGAGCGCCTGCAAGTGATCCGGCTCGACCTCGTAGCCAAGGTCCACTAGCCGCTGGCGGAAGCCCGCGCGCCCGGAGTGCTTGCCCATCACCAACCGGTCGGCGGTCCAGCCGACCGATTCGGCGGTCATGATCTCGTAGGTCGTGCGATCTTTGATCACGCCATCCTGGTGGATACCGGACTCGTGCGCGAAGGCGTTGGAGCCGACGACCGCCTTGTTCGGGGCGACGACGATCCCGGTGCAGCGCCCGACGAGCGACGACACCGCGCCGATCCGCTCGGTGCGGATCCCGGTCGTGAAGCCGCTGTAGTGATCGGCGCGCGTCCGCAGCGCCATCACCACCTCTTCGAGCGGCGTATTGCCCGCGCGCTCGCCGATCCCGTTGATCGTCACCTCGATCTGCCGCACCCCCGCCTCGATCGCCGCGATCGTGTTCGCGGTCGCCATCCCGAGGTCGTCATGGTTGTGCGTGCTGAAGACGATCGCGTCGGCGTTCGGCACCCGCTCCGCCAGGTACGCGCGCACCCGCGTGAACATCCGCGCGCACTCGTGCGGCAGGGTGTAGCCGACCGTATCCGGCAGATTGATCGTCGTCGCGCCCGCGCGCACCGCCACTTCGACCGCACGACAAAGGTAGTCGAGATCGGTGCGCGTGGCGTCCATCGCCGACCACTCGACATTCGGGACGGCGTTCCGCGCGTAGCGGACCATCTGGTCGATCCGCTCCAACGCCTGCTCGCGCGAGAGGCGCACCTGATGCTGCAAGTGGATATCCGACGTGGAGAAGAAGACGTGCAGCATCGGGTCCGCCGCCGGGCGCAGCGCCTCGACCGCCGCGTCGATGTCGGCCTTCACGCAGCGCGCCAGCGCCGCGATCGTCACGCCGCGCGCCTGCGCGGCGATCTGCTTCACCGCGGCGAGGTCGCCGGGCGACGCGATCGGGAACCCCGCCTCGATCACATCGACGCCGAGCTCGGCCAGCGCCGTCGCGACCTCCAACTTCTCGTCCAGGGACATCGTCGCGCCCGGCGACTGCTCACCGTCCCGCAACGTCGTATCGAAGACGCGAATCCGCCGTGCGTCGGTCGTAATGGCAGGCTCCATGACCCCCTCCAGGAGAGTCCGTAGTCCGTAGTCCGTAGTCCGTAGATTCCCGTTGGCAACGATAGTGGC
>DATCMP010000091.1:0-9218 GCA_036563365.1 Thermomicrobiales bacterium | reverse complement strand
GAGGAGGATGCCCGACTGGTCGCCGAGTATTTCGGCGTGTCGGAGCGCGGCAACTTCGAGGGGGCCAATATCCTCCACCTGCCGCGCACGATCGACGTGGTGGCGCACCGCACCGGGGCCGACATCGAGCGGATCGGCGAGGCGCTCGACCGCGCCCGCACGATCCTCAAAGAAGCGCGCGACGAGCGCACCTACCCCGGCCGCGACGAGAAGATCCTCACCGCCTGGAACGGCCTGATGATCCGCGCCTTCGCCGAGGGGGCCGCGATCCTCGACCGCGACGACTACCGCTACCGCGCCGAACTCGCCGCCGACTTCGCGCTGACTAATCTGCGGCGCGACGGTCGCCTCCTCCGCACCTACAAGGAGGGGCAGGCGCGGCTCAACGGCTATCTCGAAGACTACGCATTCTTGGCCGATGGCCTGCTGGCCCTCTACGCCACCACCTTCACGCCGCGCTGGTTGGCAGAGGCGCGGCTCATCACCGAGGGGATGCTCGAACTCTTCTGGGATGACGCGGCGGGCGGGTTTTACGACACCGGCCACGACCACGAGAAGCTCGTCGCCCGGCCGCGCAGCCTCACCGACAACGCCGTGCCGTCCGGCAACTCGGTCGCGGCGGAGGTGCTGCTGCGCCTCGCCATCATCTACGATGAGCCGGAGTGGAACGACAAAGCCCTCGCCATCCTGACCGGCGTCCGCGAGCTCCTGCGCCAGTACCCGACCGCCGCCGGGCGCTACCTCAGCGCGCTCGACTTCGCCCTCGCCACGCCACAGGAGGTCGCGATCGTCGGCGAGCCGTTGGGGCGCGACACCCAGGCGCTGATCGCCACCGTGCGGTCGCGCTTCCGCCCCAACACGATCATCGCCCTGCGTCAGCCCGGCGCGCGGGAGCAGGCGCAACCGGCCCTCCTCCGCAGTCGCAACCTGGTCGAGGGCAGGGCCACCGCCTACGTCTGCGAGCGTTACGCCTGCCAGCGACCGGTAACCGCGCCGGGCGATCTCGCCGCGCAACTGGGCGACTAGCCAAGCCTTTAACACGCCCGCGCCCGCAACCGGCTTAGGGCGGTTGCGGGCGCGAGCGGTAGGGGCGGGATCGCCTGAAATGAGACTCCGCGCCGAGGCTAGGCCAGACCCGCGCCGTTGATCGCGCCGACGCGATCTGCAGGGAGGTGGAGCGAGGCCAGCAGCGGGATCGACGCGACCTCCTCGTCCAACTCCTGGGCGGCGGCATAATCCGCCATCTCGCCGGATGGCACGACTAGGGCGCTCGGCGCATGGCCGAACTTTGTGGTCGCCCGGACCGCCACCTCGGCCAACCGCCGCGCCAGCGGCAGCGGCGACTTGCTGTACGAAAACATATAAATACTCGCGTTGTCGGGCAGGACCAGCGGCGGGGACTGCGACATGCGGGGCTCCTCACATTGGGACAACGCGATTCCACGGGGATTCATCACCATGTTAACACACGCGAGGAGGCGGTGTTATTAACCCCTCCCCCGGCCCCTCCCCTGAAGAGGGAGGGGAGCATGTTACAGGGCTATTGGCTTATCGACGAAGCATTGCTATCCCAACGAGTCACCCCTCCCCGTATCGGGGAGGGGCCGGGGGAGAGGTTTCGCCCTTGTCTCACGCCCAGGGGTAATACAGGATCACCACGCAGGCGAGTCCCCAGAGGACGATACAGGTCAGCAGGGGCTTGTCGGAGAGCAAGACCTGCTCGGGGCTGCCGCCCTCGTTCTTGCGATAGACGAGGTAGAGGTAGCGGAAGAGGCCGTAGAGGACGAAGGGGATCGTCAGCATCATCGCGTGGTTCTTCGGCAAATTCTCCGCCGAGAAGGTGTACAGGCCATAGGCCATGATCGTCGCGGCCGTGACGATCGCGATCAACTCCTCCAGCAGCGTCGCCGAATACTCTTCGAGGACGCGCCGGTGCTGCCCCGCCGTCTCGCTCAGCAGCATGATCTCCGCGCGCCGCTTGCCGAAGCCGAGGAAGAGCGCCCCCAGCCCGATCAGCACGTAGAGCCACGGCGAGATCGCCACCGCGATCGCCACCGCCCCCGCCACCGCCCGCAGGACGAAGCCGGAGGAGATGATGAAGACGTCGAGGATCACCTGCTGCTTCAGGCCGAACGAATAGCCGACATTCACCAGCAGATAGACCACGGCGATCGCCGCCAGGGCCGGGCGCACCAGGAACGCCCCCCCGACCATCAGCACCAGCAACAGGGCGAAGAAGCCCCACGCCAGCGGGATGGGCAGATCCCCCGCCGCGATCGGGCGCTGGCGCTTACGCGGGTGCGCGCGGTCCTGCTCGACATCGCGAATATCGTTGAGGATGTAGACCGCGCCGCTCGCCAGGCAGAAGACCACGAACGCCGCGAGCGCCTGCCCGAGCGCCTGGAAGTCGAGCAGCGTGATCGGCGCGTAGCCCGGCTGCGGTCGCCGCGCGAAGACCAGCGCCCCGAAGACGAGCAGGTTTTTGGTCAAACACTGGCGCGGGCGGATCGCTGCCAGCAGCGCCGCGGGGAGCGAGCGCCGTTTCGGCGGTTGCTGGCCCTCGGGTTGCCGCCGCACCCGGTCGCGCGGCTTCGTCTCGGTTGTTGTACGTGTCGCCATCATCCCTCGGGGCCAGAGCCTGCACCAACCGGACGCCCGGCGACAGGATAGTAGCTGGTTCTCATGCTCAATCATGCGGCCTGGACGCGCCCGTAACAACGGTACTTTAGGCCCTATTCGTCTTGAGGCTAACTCCCTTACTAGCCCCATAAGACCATTATGCCAGCCCGGATCAAGCGGCAAAGCAGGGCGGGCCATGTCCCATAGAACGCGCAACGGTCGGCGCAGTGGCAAACACGCGCCCCCCTATTGTGTCACAATAGTGCCCAGCAAGCCCGTGCAACGGCAACCGCACACCAGCGCTGCTGTGGCGACATCAGCAGCTATGCCGACGTCAAGCGCCTTCCCGCCCCGCACTAAGCCCGCTACCATCAGCACATCGACCGTGAGTTCGCCCGCGCACTGCCGGTCGTCGGGATCTCGGCGCGCCTCGTCGGGGTTGCCAATGTCGCCCTGCAAGATGCCCCGCGTCGCGCCCTGAGCGCCATCGCGCCCGGCTGCCAGGTCGCCGCCACCATACGGCGCTGACCGTGCCAGGGGAGCGCATTCGCTCGGCCCCGGCGATCATCAGCGCCGCACATCCTCGCGCAGCGGCGGCAAGTCCGGCAGTTCGGCGAAGCGCGCCACCCGGTAATCACCCACCGCGCCCGCATCGGCGTGGCACGCGACCGTCGCCATCCCGACCGCGCGCGCCCCCGCCAACTCGTGCGCGGCGTGCCCGACGAACAGCGCCTCGTCGGCCCGCACGCCGCCGCGCGCCAGCGCCGCCCGGTAGATCGCCGGGTGGGGCTTGCAGACCCCCTCCTCCTCCGAATTCACAAACACATCCCACGCCAGCGTCAGCCCCCGCGCGTGGAACCAGCGCAGCTTCTCAGCGCTCGGCACATCGGTGTCGGTGATCACACCGAGGATGAACCCGCGCCCCCGCAACGTCGCCAGCATCGGGATCACGCGGGGGAATAGCGCGATCGCGTCCCGCGCGACGACCGCGTCGGCCGCAGCGGCGGGCCGAAAATAGAGGATCCCGTTGGCATCGAAGAAGACCGCGCGGATCATCACCATCACCCCATCGATCGCGCCAACTGCCCTACGCGCGGCGAAAAAGCCCCGGCACAATCCCTCATGTGCCGGGGCGAGCCACTTTCTCTCCGCTGTGCATTGCGCGTGGCGTTGCCTCAGTCGTCATCCTCGTCATCATCGTCGTCGTCATCATCGCCACCGCCGTTGCCACAGGCGGTCAACGTCAGCAACGTGCCGAGCCCGACCACGGTGCCGAGGCCCAGGAAACGCCGCCGCGAGAGCCGTTCTTCCGGCTCGTCAGGCGGTGAGAGTGTCGGTGTCGGCAATTCCATCGTTCCCTCTTATCTGGCGTAGGCAGTTGAAGCCACCGATCAGCCGCTGACCGCAGTGACCGTCACCAGGAAAGAGCAAGTTTTATGCCACTTATCGTACACAAGCCGCTGGATAACATCTGGTAGATGCGAATCCGATCCGCCTACTTTGCTCAAGGCACATACTCGGCCTTGTCGCGCAGGTAGGCCGGTAGCTGCCCTGAGCGTATCACGACCTCCGGTGGAACTGTCGGGGGGCAGACCGGACTCACCCCTGCTCCATCAAGGCCACGACCGCGCCAGCCGGATCGCGGATGAGGCAATAGCGGTGCGGTGCCTCCCCCTTCGGCCCCGCCACGATCGCACCCCCACCCGTCTGACACCGCGCGAGGCTCGCGTCGAGATCGGCGACGGTGATATAGGCGATCCACTGCGGCGGCAGCGCCGCGTTCTCGCCGCGCGCATGGCAGATACCCGCCACCGGCGTCGTGCCATCGCCCGCCAGCATCACGAAATCGCTGTAGCCGCCCATATCGAGCGGCTCGGCCCGCCACCCCGCCACAGCGGCGTAGAAATCGCGGACTTCCTCCGCATTCGGCACGGTCAGATCGAGATGTACGATCGCGCCGATCGGCGCACGCGGCTGTTCGGCTGTCATCATGGCCCCCCTTCTTCGCGACGGTGAACGATCCGGTCACCGCTCACGAGCACAAAATAGACCATCTGTTCTATATCGTCAAATCTGAGCAACGCGCGGTATACGCTGGCAACTCGTGAGCAGCATAGGGCAGCCAGACCTCTATCCCGCGCGATCCACCATCCCGTCCGTGCGCCTCGACACAGCGCCACGTCGTCTCGCGCGCCGCACCACACGGAACGCGCGCCTCACCGCGATCGAGCACCTGGCAAAGAAGGCTTCAGGAGCTATGGCGGGCAATTGAACCCTGTGACCCGGCACAGGACAAACCCGCTTGGGTTAGAAGTGTCGGTAGCCTGATCAGGTTCGCCACCGCCATTAGCCCGGTGCCGGACTTTCGGCGTAATGCCGCTGCACCAGCACCGAGCCACGTTGTCGGCGATGCGCTGGACTTAAGGTCGCCCGCTGGCAACGTACCACTCGATCCCGACGGCCGCGCACCAGCCTACCCCGGCGGTGAGCAGCATCAACGGCACGGCGGAGCGCAGGGAGCGGGTGCGTGCGAGGGCGCACGCACCGACGATCAGAGCCCCAAGCTCAACCACCCAGAAGGCGTTGCCGACCACCGGAGCCATCCTGCCTTGCACGCTGGAGAACGCGAACACGAAGGTGGTGACGAGATAGAGCACCGCTCCGGGTGGCCCGCACAGCAGCAGCCAGGCCAGGGGCAGGGCCAGCCAGCGGCGAGCTACGCCGTGCCAAGCAGTAGTGCTGTTCGACACCGGGTGCGCTGGCTGCGTACGCACAAGCCAGGCCGACCAGGCGTGTAGCGTGACGACGACCAACACTACCGTCCCCAACGCGCCCTGCTCGAACGTGCCCATCGTGTCCTCTCCGGGCCTACTGGCGAGTACACCACAGGGAATGTACGTCTCACGCTCCCAGCCGATCGGCGGCAGATGGCCCTCACCGCTGTGCCATAGCCGGCAGCACACCGGCAATATCGGCTACCGGTTAATGATGTACACCCTTCAGGATACTACGCCCTTACACCAAACACGCCCCCTCACGCGCCACGATCCGCCCGCCCTTGACCACGAGCCAGCGTTGCGGGCGCTCGATCACCGCCTCGACGTGGGTTTCGCCGCCGAGCACGACGAGATCGGCGCGGCAGCCGACGGTGAGGCCATAGGCCGCGTCGCCCATGACGCGCGCGCCGCCATAGGTCGCGAGATCGAGGACCATCTCGATCTCGTCGTCGCGGCGCAGGTTGTTGCGGTAGGCGATGATGAACGCGCGCAGCAGCATATCCGGCATATTGAGCGGCCCCCAGGCATCGCGGATCCCGTCGTTGCCGGTACACATCCGCACCCCGGCATCGCGCAGGCGCTTCACCGATGGCACCGGACGCAACCCGCTCGGGCCATGGCTCATGATCACGATATCGTTCTCCAGCAGCAGATCGATCAGCCGCCCGAGATACGCTTCCTCCACGCCGCCGAGGCAGAGCGCGTGGCTGATCACGACCCGCCCCTGCCAGCCGAGCGCTTTGGTCCGTTCGGCGATCAACTCGACCGAGAACGCGCCGAGGTCGCCCGGCTCGTGCAGATGAATATCGACATCGACGTCGTATTGCTCGGCCAGCCCAAAAATCACGTCGAGGTGCTTCGCGGGATCGCGGTCGATGGTGGACGGATCGAGGCCGCCGACGACCTCCGCGCCGTTCCGCAGCGCCTCCTCCATCAACTCGACCGTGCCGGGGCGGATCAGCATACCGCTCTGCGGGAAGGCAACGATCTGCATCGTCAGCGCATCGCGGAAGTCGTGGCGTATCCGTTGCACCCCCGCGAAACCGGCGAGCCCGACCTCCGTATCGATGTCCACGAAGGTGCGGACATGCGTCGTCCCGGCCGCGATCGCCAGCCGCGCTTGCCGCGTCGCTTGCACGTAGGGGTCGATCCCGCCCGCGCGGCGCAACGCCCGCTCGTTCTCGATCTTGTCCAGCAGGCTCGGGCCGACCTCATTGCGGTACCAGCCCAGGCCGAGCAACGTCTTGTCCATGTGCGCGTGCGCGTCCACGAAGCCGGGGAAGAGGAGCCGCCCGCCGCCATCGATCGTCGTCGCGTCGGGTGGGGCGCTCAGCCCCGTCCCCACCGCCGCGATCCGGCCATCCCGAACCAGCAGATCGGTCGGGCCGCCACCGAGTGGGCGCACGTTGGTCAGGAGTAGGTCTGCGGTCATGGTTTTCTCCTCTCGGCAATGCTCAGCCCAAGGATAGAAAGAGAGGGGCGGCCAAAGGTTAGCTTGATGGACGGTGGCCGCCGAACAAGGGCATCACCTCGTGGGCAAAGAGTCGCACCGTGTCCAGTTGCACCAAACGGTTACGGAAGTAGAGGATGAAATAGTCGGTACCCGCCACCACCAGTTCGTGCAGCCGCTCCGCCACTTCCACGGGGGTGCCGACGATATTCGAGCGGCGAATCACGTCCAGGCCAAGCGCCCCGCGTGATTTAGTCGCTGCGTCGAGATCTTCGCCCGGTTGCAGAAGTACGACGAACGCATGAACTGACTTGCGGATCGCACCATACTCCCGGCCTACCCGCGCGCAATGTTCCCGCAGCGCGTCGAATTTCCGGCGCACCGTTGTGGCATCGTGCGCGATCACGTTGCAGGCATCGGCGCACCGCGCTACCAACTCCAAGGTCTTCCGTTCACCCGCGCCGCCTACCCAGAGCGGGATATGCGGTTGTTGCACGCCCTTCGGCTCATTGATGGCACCGCGTACGCGCGCGTATCGACCCTCGAACGTCGCGGCGGATTCTGTCCACACGGCGAGAATGATTTGCAGCGACTCTTCCAGGCGCTCCAAACGCTCCGCCGCACCTGGGAATGGGTACCCGTAGGCGCTGGCCTCGCCCTCGTACCACCCGGCACCGAGGCCGAAATCGAGTCGGCCATGACTGAGAACATCGACAGTAGAAGCCATCTTCGCCAGCAAGGCGGGATTGCGATAGAGATTGCAACTGACCATCTGACCGAGCCTGATAGTCGAGGTATCGCGCGCCAGCGCGGCGGTGCTCGTCCAAGACTCGAAGAGCGTCTCCGACTCCCCAGGCAGCGCACTGGAAGGACGTTGCTCGGCATGGAGATGATCGTAGAGCCAGACCGAGGCGTAGCCGAGCCGTTCCGCCTCAACCGCGACGCGGGTCATGGCTTCGTACCGCGCCACCGGATTGACAAGCGATCCCAAATCCCACTTGAACCCTTGTGGGAGTACAACACCGAACTGTACCGCCATGCGCGGCTCCTCGCTCAACAAAAAACTGGGTCACATGACCCTGTCAGTATAGTCCAGGATGAAGTGCAACCTTTGTTCGTCACTTGCTGTCGTCGTGTCATTCATTCCCGACAACCCCCTTCTTCCTCCACCTCCCTGCATTCATTCGCCCCTCTCCTCGCCCCCTCCCACTCTCCGTGCCTCCTGTTACACCTTGCCCATGACGCTATCTCGTTTGACACAATGCAATCAACCTTTTACATTACCTCTCGGCGCATGATCCGTTGGGAGGATGATCCGAGGTGGCATGATGATCGAGAACGGCCTACGCGAGGCGCGACGAGCTGCGGGACTGTCCCAGGGTGAACTCGCCGCCCGCGCCGACACGACCAGGCAGACGATCGGCGCCCTCGAAGCGGGGCAATACGCCCCGACACTCGGTGTGGCGTTGCGCCTCGCCCGCGCGCTCGGTCGCGACGTGACCGATCTCTTCTGGCTCCAAGCGCCGCAGCCGACTGTCCGGGCCGAACTCCTCGCGCCACTCGCGCCGGATCGCGACGTGCCGACCCGCGTGCAGGTCGCGCGGGTCGGGGAGCGGGTCATCGCCCGCCCGCTCGATGCGTTCGGCGCGGCCGATGGGATGGTCGCGCCCGCCGACGATAGGGGGGACGATGCGGCGGGGGTGGCGGTGGCGCTGCTGGCCGACCCGGCCACGCTCGACCGCACCGCCGTGGTCCTCGGCTGCGATCCGGCCCTGACGACCCTCGGCGCGCACCTCGGACGTCGCCACGCGCGCGGCGGTTTGCGCCTCGCGATCGGACAGGCGACGAGCTTGCGGGCGCTCGGGGCGCTGGCGCGCGGCGAGGCCCACGCGGCGGGGATGCACCTGCTCGACGAGGCGACCGGCGAGTACAACCTGCCGTTCATCCGCCGCGCCTTCGCCGGGCGCAAAGTCCTGGTCGTCACCGCCGCCCACTGGCAGCAAGGGCTGATCGTCGCGCGGGGCAATCCGCTGGGGATCGCCGGGGTCGCCGATCTCGCCCGACCCGACCTGACGATCATCAACCGCGAACCGGGCGCGGGCAGCCGCGCCGCGCTCGACCACGCCCTGCGCGTCAGCGGTACCGATCCGGCCGCCGTGCGCGGCTACGCGCGGACGGTCGGCTCGCACCGCGTCGTCGCGGAGGTCGTCGCGGCGGGGTTGGCCGACGCCGGGCCGGGCATCCTCGCCGCCGCCAGCGCCCTCGGACTCGGCTTTATCCCGCTGGCGGAGGAGCGCTACGACCTGATCTTCGCCGACGAAACCCGCGAGAGCGCCCCCGTCGCCGCCCTGCTCGACACCCTGACGAGCCGC
>DATCMP010000064.1:0-1995 GCA_036563365.1 Thermomicrobiales bacterium | reverse complement strand
CTCACGCGCGTGCCAGCCGACCGTATTGGCGAAGTCCAGCGCGAGATGACCGCCGCGCAGCACAAATACATCTTCGACCATCCGTCCCTCCCCGCCGCCAATCCGCAAGAACCGCGATACCTAATAAGTATAGGGCAGTTGACACATTAGCGCATCGCCAGTATCATCCTAATGAGTAATTTTCCCTTCAAGCATTAGAGGCGACCGATCGAGGTGATGGAGGTAGGAAATGACACAAGCTGTTTCCAATGCGCGCTTCGTCGCGGCGCTGAACTCGCTGCTCGATGAGACGTTCGAGTCCGTACAGGGGATCTATCTCGACAAAGGCACATCGCTCTTCGAGACACTGGCGACGATCACCGTCGAAGAGGCTTCGCGCCCGGTTTCCGCGCGCTGTGCCTCCATCGCCGCGCAGGTCGCCCATATCCGCTATTACCTGGACATCCTCTCGTGCTATGTGCGCGGCGAGCGGCCGACCGATGTGGACTGGACGAAGAGTTGGCAGATCGTGACCGTCACGCCGGACGAGTGGACACGGCTGAATCGGGAATTGCGCGAGAGCTATGGCCGGGTGCGAACGCTCCTGGCCGGTATCACTGACTGGGAGGGCGACGACCGGATAAGCGGCGCGCTGGCGATCGTCGTCCACACCGCCTATCACCTGGGCGAGATCCGGCAGGCACTCTGCACAGTGCAAGGCTGAAGCCCGCCGACGCGCCCGGGCGATGGTCGTGACACGGTTACGGCCCCCGTGGCGATGCTGCCCATCCGCGGCCACACAGGATGGCCGGACAAAGGAGCGCCGATGAGCACAACGCTGCACGCACGAACGCCAACAGCAACACCCACACCCGACGCGATAACCTTTACCCCGGCGGGCGCGGCGCACGGGGCGCGGCTCACCCTGCCGCTGGCGGCGAGTTCGCTCACCTATGGCCTGGTCTTCGGCGTGTTGGCGCGCGGCGTCGGGCTACAGTTGGGCGAGGTCGCGCTGATGAGCACGCTCGTCTTCTCCGGGGCGGTGCAGTTGGTCGCCATCGGCCTCTGGGTGACGCCCCTGCCGATCGCCGGGATCCTCGTCGCCACGCTCGTCGTCAGTCTGCGCCACCTGTTGCTCGGCGCGGCGTTGCAGCCGTGGTTCGCGCGGCTCCCCGTACGCCGCGCCTACGGCAGCATCTTCTTCCTGACCGATGAAAGCTGGGCGTTGGCAACGCGCCATTTCAGCGCGGGCGGGCGCGATGCGGCCTTCTTCCTCGGCAGCGGATTGATGATGGCCGTCGCCTGGATCGTCGGCTGCCTCCTCGGGCGGGCGGGCGGTGCCTGGCTGTCCGATCCAGCCCGCTGGGGCCTCGATTTCGCCTTCACCGCCGTCTTCGTCGCCCTCCTGGTCGGCTTCTGGCGCGGGCGGGGCGATCTGCTGCCGTGGGGCGTGGCGGCGATCGTCGCGCTGCTGGCACATCGCTGGCTGCCGGGCCAGTGGTACATCATCCTCGGCGCGCTCGCCGGGAGCGGCGCGGGGGCGGTGCGCGATGCGCGTTGAGGTCGTGGCGACCATCCTCGGGATGGCGCTGATCACCTACGCCACGCGCGCGGGCGGCCTCTGGCTGATGGGCCGTATCCAGCCGACGCCGCGACTCGAACGGTGGCTCCGCAGCCTGCCCGGCGCGATCCTCGCCGCGCTCGTCGCCCCCGCCGCCCTCGCCGCCGGGCCAGCCGAAGCGATCGCCGCCGTCCTCACCGCCCTGCTCGCCTCGCGCACCGGCAACCTCCTCGCCGCGCTGATCGGCGGCGTCGCCAGCGTCTACATCTTGCGGCAATTGCTTTGAGGAGGCATGGGGAGTCGTGAGTCGTGAGTCGTGAGAGGGGTGGCTCATACCCCCGACTCACATGCGCTCGTCGCCCCGCCGCCCTGGGGCACCCGCCCGTTCGAGGAGCGGGATGAAGCTGTAAGATCGGAGGCAGCATCCCTTTACCCTCCCTCTTTAGGGGAGGGTC
>DATCMP010000056.1:0-24305 GCA_036563365.1 Thermomicrobiales bacterium | reverse complement strand
GCCCACCTGGAGCGGACCTCGCAGGCCCCGAAGGTCAGCGTTGGCGTGGGAATGCGCCAGGGTGGGATGAGCAATGGGAACGGGCGCTACGGTGGCGGCAGTAACAGCACGAGCTGGGGGAATACCAGCGGCTCACGTGCTGCCGGTGGCCCAAGTCGCGGTGGTGGCTCGATGGGCCAGGCACCGGCGGCCCGATCGGCAGAGCCGACGACGCTCGACGGCTTCAAGCCGGGCGATCGCGTCCTGCACGCCCGATTCGGGCAGGGGCAGGTGATCAATGTTAAGAACCTCTCCGACGATCAGGATGTGACCGTGAAGTTCCAGGATGGGGTGGTACGGACGTTGAGCGCCAACTTCGCCAAGTTGCAGAAGCGGTAAAGCGGGGAGCGAGATTCACCGTAGAGACATAGAGGCACAGAGGGCCGCAGAGATCATTTTTCGCAGAGCAGGGCGGCGCGGGAATTTCCCCCGCGCCGCCCCTGCACTGGCAATGTCGCTGTGTCGTTTAGACGATCGCCTGGGCGTTGGTGTTGATCGTCATCAGCGCCTGATAGATCACTTCGGCGGAGAAGGCGCGGGTGGCGGGTGCCGCGTAGTTCGACCACGCCGCCGTTGTGCTCGACGTATCCGGGATGGTGCCCGCGTACTTCACGTAGGTGGCGATATCGAGCCGGTGGCCCGACTCCCACGGCACGTTCGGGTACTGCGCCATGTCGCTGTTCAACTCCTGCTCCCAGAAGCCTTTGGTGACCATCGCGCGGGTGACGAAGCTGATGACCTGGGCATTCAGCACCGAGGTCAGCGGGTCGAACTCGGTCGGGGTGTAGCCGCGCGCCACGTCATAGTAGGAGAGGACACCGACGCTGTTCCAGAGATCGTTGTCCACGACCTGCTGGTCGCCGAAGCGATTGCCGTACATCTCGTCGGCCCAGAGGAAGGCCCGCGCGACCAGGCCGGCCATCTGCGCCCGCAGCAGCGGGTTGGCCGGGCGGTAGAAGCCATCCTGATCGCCGCGCGCGATACCGAGGCCCGCGAGGTAGAGGATCGCCGTCGCGTGGGCGGTGTTCGCGTTCACGTCCGGGAACGGCGAGGTCATCGGGACGAAGAACGGCGCGACGATCTGGAAGACCTGGTCGGGGGTGCGGAACTTGGCGAAAGCGCCATCCGGGGTGAAGCTGCCCGGGGTAGCGTCGGGGGCATTCGGCGAGACGATGTCGGCCAACGCCGCAGCGTGCTCGGCCTCGACCGCATGGATGCTCAGGGCGGCTTCGAGGATACCGGCATCCTTGATCGAGGTGGCGGCCCCCAGATAGGCGCTCGCGCCGACGTCCTCGACCGCCTTGAAGAAGGCGAGGACCGCTTCGGGCGTATTCACCGGCACGGTAGAGAAGTTGTACGCCTTGGCCGGGGCGACCGGCGTGCCACCGAGCTTCTTGATCGTCGCTACCAGGGCATCGACGTGGGTCTGCTCCTGCTGGCCGAACGCATCGAAGTAGGTCTTGGCGCGTCCGGTCAGCAACCCCGCGTTGCTGATCGCCTTGTACGCCGCCGCCTCCAGGTACTCTAAGGTCAGCGCGTAGTTGAGGATTTGCAGATCGCTGCTGAGTGGGCTTGCGGCCGCCCGCTGCATCGGCATGATCCCGAAACTGGTGAAGCCGCCGAACGCGCCGAGCGCGAGTGCGCCCGCGCCAACCGCCGCCGAGCCCTTGACCAGGCTGCGGCGTGAGAAACGCTTGCTCATCGCACGCGCCATCAGATCGTCGATTTGCGATGCCATCCTTGCATATCTCCTTACTGTCTCGTGCGCCATTGCGCGAAAACCCGACCCTTGCGCTATCGGGCGAGTATGGTGATCGGGTATTACTGCTGCTCGGAGCCAAGGAGCGGCGTGATGGCGGCGATGACATCGGCCGGTCGCAACGTCTGCTCGAAGGCATTCGGCACGGGATTCGCGTTCGGATCGATGATCGCCTTGATCCGCGCGGCGTGGCGCGCTTCGATCTGCACGATTGAACCGGCTACCGCGAGGTATGCCTTGTTCTGGATCTCGAATGCGACGCCATCGTACGCGCCGACCCCGGTCGGCTCCAGGACGTTGGCGATCTGGAGGATCCCTTCGCGGGTGTTGATGTCGCCGAGCGGGCTGAAGTCGTACGACGCGCGTGGCTTCACGGGTGTGCCACCCGCCGCGGTGATCCCGGCAATGAGGTAGTTGACGTGCGCGACTTCATGGTCGCGGATCGCGGTGAAGTCGGCCAGTTCCTTGCCCATCAGCTTCCCGCCATTGATGACCTTGACGTAGAAATCGGCCTCCAGGTGTTCCAGCGTCAGCGCGTAATTGAGGATCTCCACGTCATTCTTGAAAAAACGGTCTGCCATCGATACGTACCCCTTTCATCGGCCCTAGCCATGACCATACGGCCTTGCATCGGTCCAGTCCATCCGCTAGCCAATACCGTCGCAAGCTGGTTCCCCGAGCCACAGTACGTTTTTAGACAAAGTTGAACCAAACCGTAGCTGGCGGCTTGCCGCACTACGATTTCATTGCCCCTTAACCTGTAGCTCATGGGCGCCGGGCGGTGATGCTTGCGATAACGTGCCCGTACCGGATGTTACGGAAGTGATCGGCACTTAGATCACTGTGAGGCAGAGAGATTTTTCCCGATTCGAAACTTGCTCCGTGATTTGCGGCGCGCCTGGTCTGCATGGGCGCAGCGTGCGGCGCATTCCCGCTTACACCATCGCGGCCATCGTTGCTGGCGCTTGAGAAAAAAGAAAGCCGCGCGGCGTCACAACGACGCCGCGCGGCAGGTCTGTCCTATACCTTCCGCCAGGTGCTCCCCTTCGGCCCGTCCTCGACCTCGACCCCGAGTTCTTTCAGTCGGCTGCGGATCCGGTCGCCGAGGGCGAATTGCTTCGCCTTGCGTAGCTCGGCGCGCGTTTCCAGCAGCAACTCGACAAATGGTGCCGCCGCGAGATCGCGACTCGACTGTTCTTCCGTAGACAGGTTCAGGCCGAAGACCGTGGCGAGTTCGATCAGCTTCGCCTGCGCCGCCCCGAGTTCGGCTGCCGTCGCGCCCTCGTCGCGCGACCGATTGATCACGCGCACCAGTTCGAAGAGCGCCGCCAACGCCCCGGCGGTGTTGAAATCGTCGTCCATCGCCGCGCGGAAGTCGGCCTCGGTGGTGGTGATGGCGGTCGCCAACCGGCCGCCCTGCGCTTGTGGTGACGACGGATCGTAGCCACGTAAGCCCGAACGCAGCCGTTCGAGGCCGCGCCGCGCGCTGTCGAACGATTCTTCGCTCCACGTCAGTGGGGTACGGTAGTGGCCGGTGAGGACCATGAAGCGGTAAATCTGCCCGTCATCGGGGCCGCGATCGAGCAGCTCGCGGATCGTGACGAGGTTGCCGAGCGACTTGCTCATCTTGGTGCCGCCGAGCTGCACCATCTCGTTGTGCAGCCAATAGCGTGCGAACGGCGCTTGCCCCATGAACGCTTCCGACTGCGCGATCTCGTTCTCGTGGTGCGGGAAGATCAGGTCCGTCCCGCCGCCGTGGATGTCGAGTTGGCCGCCCAGGTGGGTCAATGACATCGTGGAGCATTCGATGTGCCAGCCGGGGCGACCGGCACCCCACGGGCTCGACCAGGAGATCTCCCCCGGCTTGGCCGCTTTCCAGAGGGCGAAGTCGAGCGGGTCTTCTTTCTGCTCGCCGATTTCCACCCGCGCGCCGGAGAGGAGGTCGTTGATGCTGCGGCCCGAGAGCTTGCCATAGCCCTCGAACGCGCGGACGCGGAAGTAGACATCGCCGCCGACTTCGTAGGCGAGCCCGCGGCTGATCAACCCCTCGATCATCTCCAGCATCCCGGCGATCTCCTCCGTGGCGCGCGGTTCGATCGTCGGGGGCAGAACGCCCAATCCGGTGATGTCGCGCCGCCATTCGGCCACGTAGCTATCGGCGAGGGCGATCGGCTCAATCCCTACCTCGGCCGCGCGAGCGATGATCTTGTCGTCGACATCGGTGAAGTTCTGGGCGTGCTGGACCTCGTAGCCGAGCCAGGTGAGGTAGCGGCGGATAATGTCGAACGAGAGGACCATGAAGCCGTGGCCGATATGGGCCGGGCCATAGACCGTCACGCCGCAAACATACATCCGCACCCGCCCCGGTTCGATCGTCTCGAAATCTTCTTTCCGTCGGCTTAGGGTGTTGTAGACACGTAGCGCCATCGGTGCGCTCCTCTCTCCGTGAATCACACGATCATCTGATCAAGCGGTCCTGGTCAAATGGCGACTGTGGTGGCATCACGCCGTCGTCGCAATCGCGGCAGGCATTAGGAAACGCCGTGTGGAAGATACCACACAGCGGAATCGGGGTCTGCGCGAACGGGTGCGAGGTGCCTGCCTCGGCGGGACCCGTCCGCGCTAGTTACAATCGGAGGAGATCGCGGCGACCGGTTGCGCCGCTCGCGCGTGCGAATGTGCGTTAGCGCCGCGGTCCGGCGCGTCGGCGGCTTGGCGATCCTCGATCGACGCCAGACGCGCGGTCAATTCGGCCATCTGCTGACGCAGAGTGTCGAGTTGTTCCTGCGCCGGATCGGCGATCCGGTGTACACGCCTGTTGCCGTCCTCCGCACAATCGTTCGGGCGCAAGCGGGTCGTGGCATGGGCGGGGACGCCGACGGCGGTGGTATAGGCCGGGACATCGCGCAGGACGACCGCGCCGCCGCCGATCTTCGCGCCATCGCCGATCTTCACCGCGCCGAGGATATGCGCGCCGACCCCGACGGTGACGCCATTGCCGAGGGTCGGGTGACGCTTCCCTTGCTCTTTGCCGGTGCCGCCGAGGGTGACGCCCTGGAAGACGCTGACGTCGTCGCCGAGTTCGGCGGTTTCACCGACGACCACACCCATCCCGTGGTCGATGAAGAAGCGGCGACCGATCGTTGCGCCCGGATGGATCTCGATCCCGGTGAGGAAACGCGCCTGATGCGAGATCAGGCGCGGCAAGAGTGGCACCTTTCTCACCCAGAGTGCATGGGCAAGTCGGTAGGCCCACTGGGCATGAAGCCCAGGGGTGGTGAGCAGAATTTCGAGTGTCCCATTACGAGCCGCGGGATCGCGGTCCTTGACCGCACGGATATCCTCGCGCACGCGGGATAGGGCTCGCAACATCGGTCATCCTTCCACGACGAGCAATTACGTCAGCAGAAAAGGGGGCGTCAGACGTTGCCGCCGCGCCCCCATCGACACTCGCAACCATACAAGCCGAAAGGGCGCACTATCGATGTATGCGCGCTCGGGCGAGATGTCTGGCTGTGTGTCATCAGTTCTGCCGACCCTTGCACGTCGGTGGCCTTGCCGATCAGCTCTCGCTTGTCGAGGCTGCCTTCGCCACCGTCTCTGTCTTCTCTGTCTTCTCGGCTGGCTTGGCATCGGTTGTGGCGGCGTCGCCCTCGCTCTTCGTGCCGTTTGTGGTATTCAAGCTGGCCGAGTCGCTACCACCCTTACGGCTATCGGTGATATACCAGCCCGTGCCCTTGAAGATGACGCCGGCGGGGTGGATCACGCGCCGCACCTCAGCGCCGCACTCGGGGCAGACTTTCACTGGGTCGTCGCTGAAGCGTTGCACGCGCTCGAAGTGGTGACCGCAAGTTTTGCATTGGTATTCGTACGTTGGCATAGTGCTCTAAACCCTCCGCAAGGACAACGCCGCTCATCGCGTAAACATTCCCTATGATTGTACCCGTCGCGCGCGATCCAGCGCAACGCGGATGGGCGAGTGGGCCAGAAGGGGACGGAAGGGGAGGGCGGAGAGATGATCGCCCCGCACCTCGTGCTTCGTACTTTCCTTACTGGCCCACTGGCCTACTGGCCCATTGGCCCACTCCGCCCACCCCACTATTCCTCAGCGGGTAACGGATGCCCGGCGGCCTTTTCGAGGGCGGCGCGGTATCCCTGCTGCAGGGGGATCGATTGCTCGGCTTCGTAGTCATAGGCGACCTGGACGCTGCGACCGGTGGCGATCAGCCGACCGCTCTGGCGCTCGGTGATCCGGTAGTGGTAGACGAAGCTGGATCGCCGCATCGCGACCGGCTTGAGCCAGACATCGAGTACCTCGTTGTGGCGAGCGGGCGAGCGGTAGGTGCAGGTCTGCTCGGCGAGGATCAGCCCGCGTGCTTGGGCATCGTGGACGTCGGCGATCTCCGCCCAGAAGGCCAGCCGCGCGATCTCGAAGTAGGTCATGTAGACGGCATTGTTGACATGGTTCATCGCGTCGAGGTCGCGAAAACGTACCTGGACCTCGACCTTGAACTGGAAGCCGTCGTCAGCGGCATCAGATCGGCTGCGCGATGTGGCCATAGCATCTCCTCTACGGTACGGTTATCATCCGGGCGCAAGTATACGAGCCAATCGATTGCACTAGGCTCCCGCTCCTTTATCATTGTGCCGTTGCAAAAAAGAAAGCGGCTACTATTCTTTGTACATCGATCGGTCTGGGGTTGTGGGCACGATCATAGGGGGATGGTCATGTTTTCTGAGTATCTGCGTGCTGCTCTTGAACGCACGCAGATCGAAGAACTCGCCGATGCTGAAGGTTACTTCGCCTCAATCCCGGAATTACCCGGTGTCTGGGGTAATGCTGATACCGAACAAGGCGCACGCGATGATGTACGTGAGGCGCTGGAAGGTTGGCTGGTCCTTGCTCTGCAACGAGGTATTCCAAAGCCCCTATACCGGGACAGGTAGTCACCCTGAGTAAATGCAGCGCGGCGAGCGTTTGGTGAAGCTGCCAAATCCACATGGTGCAGATATTGGCGTCAACCTCCTCCGCAAAATTTTGGAACAGGCAGGAGTGACGGCGCAGAACTTGGGAATCTGTCTGATCCTGGGTGCAAGTAAAAGGCCGGGTGGTCGACTGCCACCCGGCCTTTCCTATTGCGTCAGATCATCGTTACCGATACGAGGCCGCCTGCAAGTTGAAGAGTTCGGCGTAGCGGCCGTCTTGCAGCAGCAGTTCGTCGTGCGTGCCGAGTTCGATGATCTGGCCCCCTTCGAGGACCATGATCCGGTCGGCGAGGCGCACGGTGGAGAAGCGGTGCGAGATGAAGAGGGCCGTCTTGCCGATCGTCAACTCCTTCATCCGCGCGAAGATCTCGTACTCCGCCTGGGCGTCGAGCGCGGCGGTCGGCTCGTCGAGGATGAGGATCTGCGCGTCGCGCATGAAGGCGCGGGCCAGGGCGATCTTCTGCCACTCGCCGCCGGAGAGCTGATGCCCCTGATCGAACCACTTGCCGAGCGTCGTGTCGTAGCCTTGGGGCAAGCGAGAGACCACCCCGTCCGCGCCGCTCTGCGCGGCGGCGTCGCTGATCCGGTCGAAGTCATCGGCCGCTTCGAGCCGCCCGACGCCGATATTCTCGCGGGCGCTCAGGAAGTAGGTGACATAGTCCTGGAAGATCACGCCGATCTCGCGGCGGAGTTCCGCAGGGTCATACTCCCGGATATCGACGCCATCGATCAGGATCTGGCCGCTGTCGGGGTCGTAGAGGCGGGTGAGGAGCTTGACGATCGTCGTCTTGCCCGCGCCGTTGCGCCCGACCAGCGCCATTGTCTCGCCCGGCGCGATCGTGAACGAGACGTCGCGTAGCGCGGGCTCGTCGCGACCGGGGTAGGCGTAGCTGACGTTGCGGAACTCGATCCCCCTGGCGAAGTGGCGCGAGACCGGCACCGGCGACTCCGGCGCGCGGATCCCCGGCGTGAACGCTAGGAGATCGAAGAGGGTGTTGAGGTAGAGGGTGTTCTCGTACATCGACGAGAGCCCGCTGAGGAGCCCCTGGATATTGCCTTGCACCTGGCTCGCCGCGCCGGTGTAGACTGTCAGCCCGGCGATGTTGATCGTGCCGCGCACCGCCAGCAGCGCGACGTAGAGATAGGTGCCGCCCGAGGCCAGCAACGTCAGCGCGCCCCAGGCGAAGGCCGCGAAGTAGCGCCGGATGAGCAAGCCCTGGTTCTCCAGGATGAACTTGTGTGCCAGGGTGCGGTAGCGGTCGATGAAGAAGTCGCCGAGGGTGAAGAGCTTGATCTCCTTGTTGTACGTATCGGTCGTCAGCAACGTCGTCAGGTAGGCCATCAGGCGACGCTCGGGCGATTGCCGCCGCATCTGCTGATACCCCTGCCAGCCGTAACGGGTCGAGGCGATGAATGCCGGGATCGGGGCAAGCAGCGCGACGATCGCCAGGATCGGCCCGAGCCGGATGAGCAGGGCGATCATCGAGAGGAAGGTCAGCAGGGTGCGGACCAGCCCGAAGACCCCCGAGACCATCCCGACCGGCCGGAAGGCGGCCTCGCGCTGTGCTTGCTGCAACTGGTCGTAGAAGGTCGCATCCTCGAAGACGCTGAGGTCGAGCTTGTTGGCGTGCTCCATGATCAGCAACTGCACGCGGTTGGCGGTGCGGTCCTGCAAGAGTTGCTGCGCGATATTCTGGAGGGTTTGCAGGAGGCTGCCGCTCGCCAGGAGCAGGAATTGCACGATCGCCAGGATGACGATCTGGCGCACCGCCGCGGCATTGCCGCCCGTTTGGACACCATCGACGACCGCCTGGAGCAACTGCCCCGCGAGCCAGACCTGGGCAGCCGGGATCGCGCTCTGTACGAGGGTGATAACACCCAGTGCGATGGTGAAGCCGCGATGGGTCTGCCAGACGAGACTGAGGACGCGTGGCACGCCGATCAGCGAGGCCCGTGCGTTGCGGGCCGTCTCGCGCAGCAAGGCGCGCAGCCCGGGTCCGCGACCCTCGTTGTTATCCGCGCCACCCGGCAATGGGGTCGCGCCACGCTGCGCGCGGTTCTGTTCCCGTGCGCTCAAGCCAAGGCCCGAGCCGGGTCGAACGCCACCCCCGTGGCCGTTCTGGCCCCCGCGGCCAGTGGGGTCAAATCCTGTCATCCGTTTCCTTTCCTTTTCACAGCTAGTGGAGAATTTTGTGCTGAAGGTTGGTATCAGCGAGCGGTTTGCGCCTGATACCAATGGTAGCAGTCGCAACCCCGCCGCACATCGTCTATTCGGGTAGGGCTGGATGGACAGGTCGGGTAGGGGAAAGGGGCTGGATGGATTAACCGCAGAGAATAGAGAGGAAATGGGAGAGACGGGATTACGATTAAGGGGACGGACCTCTCCCCCGGCCCCTCCCCGACGCGGGGAGGGGTGCCTTGTCAGCGGCGCGGTGGTCTTTGGGTATGCGGGGAGGCTTGGTCTCGTCCATATGCGGGTAACGCTGCTGAAATTGTTGCTGCCTGTTGCCCTCCAACGAGTCACCCCTCCCCGCGTCGGGGAGGGGCCGGGGGAGAGGTTATCCTATCCCCCTTAGCCGATGTTGTGCTCGGCGATGTGCGCGGGCACGATCCGCAGGCGGGCGTTAGGGCTGGCGAGCGGGTGGCCGACTATCCAGGCGTCGGCTTGATCGGCACCGACATAACGGCTGATCAGGGAGCGGCGCATGGCAGCGTCGACTTCACCCTCGAGCGTGGCCGTGCCTTCGAGGCGTAGGTAGCTCCCGCCGTCGGCGCTGAAGATTAGGACGGATAGGCGCGGCTCACGCGCTATGTGGCGGGCTTTGACACTCTCCGGTCGCACGCTGATCCAGAGCGTGCCCTCGTCGCGGGCGTACCAGACGATCGATTGACTCGGCACACCATCCTGGCGCAGGGTGGCGACGACCGCGTTGAGGGGCTGGTCGAGGAATGCGCGCTGGCGGTCGGTGAATACTGGCATCGGTCCCTCCTGCTACGGCGATCTTGTTGCTCAACGACTCGTCATAACCCTGGTACGTCGCTTGCCTCATCGCTACTTTGCGAGAGCTTTAGCACAGTGGAAACTCCCCGTTCAGCGCTGTTCAGCTGCGTCGTTCGCTTGTCTGTCGGCGCGTTCCTGCACGCCCCGCACGAGCCAGCGATGTGCGTCCATCATCGGTGATGGCGGCCAACCCTTGATGATGCCGATCAACTCCCAATAACGTGTGGCGCGTGGATCGCTATTCCGGTCGATCATGTCGAGGAGATCGACGGGCAGGGTAGTATCATCGGGTTGGCGGCCCATCGAACGGGCGTGCAGGCCGAGGTAGGTATCGATCAGTTGGCGACCTACTTCTGCCGTTGGCGTCTCTCCAACGCGTAACGTCTCCGCGACTTGCCAATAGAGATCGTTCAGCGCGACTGTTGCGCCCGCTTGATCCGCGCCCTCATGCGGTCCGTTCCACGACTCTCGGCCCATCTCGTTGAGCCGCCGTAGGAAGTCTTCATCGGAGACGAGTTCGGCGAGTTCCAGCCACGCGGTGAACTGTGCCTCGTTGAGGTCGTCCGGTAGATCGAGGACGGCTCCTTCCCAAAAGCGTGCTTTCCACGTTGCGTCGGCGTTTACCCCAGCGAAGATTTGCTCCATCCGCGAAGACAGAAATTCCTGGCGTTCCAACGCGTCGAACTTCGCGAGCGTTTGCGCCTGATCGAGATAGGTGAGCGCCGCCGCTTCGCCCCGACCGAGCGCCGATTTGAGCAGCGCTCGCTGACGGCGCGCCGTCCGCAGTGTCAGCTCGATCGCGTCGAGTTGCACGGAGAGCGCTTCGGTCACCGAGACTTTATCGCGCAAGAGAGCGATGATCGTCGGCAAATCGAGGCCGATCTCGCGGAGGGCGCGGATCGTGGCGAGGCGGCTGCGGTCGGCATCATCGTAGAGGCGGTATCCGGCTTCGGTGACCTGCGCCGGTGGGAGGGCGCCGATATCGGAGTAGAAACGGATCGTCTTGGTCGATACCCCGCTCAATCCGGCCAACTCGCCGATCTTGTACAGTTGCCCAACCATTCGCTTACCCCCTTGACCTTCCAGTTACTGGAAAGCGTATCCTCCTTATTCGACCGCTGCAAGAGGCAAGGCGGTGAACATAAGGAGGTGCTTGATGGAACTGATCGCGATCGATGCGCTGGCCGGGCAACGCGCCGCGCTGGAAGCCCCCGAAGAGACCAGGATGGCTGTTTTCCGCGAGCACGTCATGACCCCTCTCACCTCGTTCTGGGAGCCGTTCATGGCCTGGGGACCGCAGTCCGCGCCGGATGAGGAGGTGGATCCGGCGTTGAAAGCCGCGCGTCGCTTTGGCTTCTACTCACCGGAACAGGATATCGCCGCCGGATTGCGTGCACTCGACTGGTTCGCGACGGCCGACACCTGGGCCGAGTGTGTCGCGGCGGTGGAGCGCGCCTGGGCGACGCTCGCCCCCGAGCAGCACGGGATCGATCTCCCGCAGGTGCGTTATACCCTGTTACTCGGTGATCCGGCCAAGCTCGATCCGAAGATGGGCGGTTACACCGGCGTGGGTGGCTGGCCCGGTCAGGTGCTGGCGATCGCCTGGCCGAGCGACTTCAATCTGCCGCGTCTCGCGGCGGTGACAGCCCACGAGTTGCACCACAATATCCGTTTTTCCTATGAGCCGTTCATTCCACACGAGGTGACGGTGGGCCAATATATCGTCGCCGAGGGGTTGGCGGAGGCGTTCGCGGCGGAATTGTATGGTGCGGACAAGCTCGGACCGTGGGTGAGTGTCCTCGATGATGAGCAGGCGGCGGCGGTGCTGCCGCGTTTCCGCGACGCGATCGATCTGCGCGGCTTCGACATCACACGCGCCTATATCTTCGGCGATTGGGCGGCGGAGTCGTCAGGCTACACCGCGCAGGGGATCCCCGACTTCGCCGGATATTGCATCGGTTACCGCACCGTGCGAGCGTTCCTGGCGCAGAGTGGCCTGACAGCCGCCGGGGCGACCTACCTCCCGTGGCGCACGATCGTCGATGGTAGTGGCCTTTTCTGATCCTTCATCCCGCGGCTGCGCCGTTTAGCGCAGCCGCAGGGATGGAGGCCTGTGCAAGGATTGATGCGATGGCCTTGGAATTATTGCCCCTCCTGAAAGTGCAGCGCGCAGTGCTGGATACCCCACCCGGCCCCGGGCGTTTCCAACGCTATCTCGCGGCGATGCTCGATAAGGACGGTGACATGGCACTGCCGCTCGCCGCCTTCAATCCGATGTCGAAGCCGCATGTGACCGCCTTGCTCGATAGCCTGCTGGCGATGGGCGCGGAAGGGGAGGCGCAGTCGGCACTTGCTGAAGCGGCACGACGGCTTGGCCCCGACACGCCGCAACTGCGCGTCGGACTCGTGGTGGTCGATGATGCGCGCGGGGGTTGGACGAACCGGTTCCTCACCGATGCCGATCATCGCTTCGGCGGTGCAACGTACGCGAAGCGTGGTTTTGCCACCGGCTATCTCTGGACCGGTGATGAAACGACGCGGGCGATGATCCGGGCCGAAATCCTGGCGACCATCTATCGCCATTGTTACAAGGCGCGCAACGGGCTGCCGCAGACGCTGCGGGAGATGCTGACGCTGGAGGGGCTGACGTTCACCTTCTCGGGCGTGACCACGCCGCTTGATGAAGGTGCGGCGCTACGGACACGATCGATCATCACGCCATTGCTCGATGAGGCCGCGCAACCGACGGTCATCGCCTGTCTGTACGGCGATGAGGCGGCGATCTCCGTTGGCTATCCACCCCTCGGTGTCCCCGCCTGGGGTGGCTTCGCGCTCGCGGCGATTGCGGCGCGAGCCCAACGATGGGATCCGTTAAAGGCGTTGCGCGGGGTCGCTACGCTACGGTTTCGTTGATGACAAGAACATCCTCTCCCTGCCGAGCGTATTGTATTCACGACTCACGACTCACGACTCACGACTCCCGTTGCTACCGCACCTAACGGTGTCGCTCGGTCTGTCAGCGATGAGCGCGCCGCGACTGTGGCCTGCTCGATCGGCAGATCGAGCGTGACGGTCGTGCCGGTGCCGACCGTGCTGGCGATCGTGATCGTGCCGCCGTGGGCCTCGACGATCGCTCGCACGATCGCCAGCCCGAGGCCGACGCCGCCCGCCTCTCCGCGCCGTTCGCGCGAGGGATCGGCGCGGAAGAAACGCTCCCAGACGCGCGTCAACGCCTCGGGGGGGATACCGCTACCGGTATCGGCGACGATCACCCGTGCGCTCTCCCCCCGACGCTGTGCCTCGATCGTAATCGTGCCGCCCGTTGGTGTATGCGCGCGCGCATTGGCGCAGAGATTGAGCAGCGCCTGCCGGATTTTATCGCTATCGCCGCAAATGAACAGTGGGCCGTTCCCTGGCGCGCGGTGCTCGATCGTGCGGTCGGGGGCGAGGAGGCGGGTTTCATCGACGATCTGGGCGGTGAGGGCGACGAGATCGAGTCGCTTTGTGACGAGTGCGCTGTCGGGGTCGCGATCGAGCGACGAGAGGGTCAGCAGATCGTCCACCAGCCGACCCATCCGCGCGATCTCCCCCGACATCAGGCGCAGCAGTTTCTCGCGCGAGGCCGGATCGCGCCGATCGATGCCCATTTGCAGCATCTCGATGCCGTTGCCGAGCGCGGTCAGCGGTGTGCGGAGTTCGTGCGATGCATCGGCGATGAAGCGGCGCTGCGAGACGAGTGCCGCATCGAGTTTGCCGACCATCTCGTTAAAGGCTCCCGCGAGGTCAGCCAGGGCGTCCTTACTCCCCGGTACATCCACACGCCGACTCAGGTCGCCCTCGGCGATGGCACGGCTGACGGCCGCGATCCGGCGCAGTGGCCGTAGCACGCCCCGCACGAGCGGCAAGGTGAGTACGACCGTCGCGACGAGCGCGATCAGGGCACCGACCAGGAGTTGGTTACGCAGTTGTTCCAACAGCGCATCGCCATTACGTAGGGTGGTACTTAGTTGGAGTACCCCGACCGCCGGTTGATCGGCGCCGGCTAGCACCAGGGGAATCAGCTCGACCACGATCGGGCCGTTCGGCGTCTCCATCCGCCAGTAGCGTTCTTCCTTCGTGGCCGCAACCTCGCGGTAGATCTCCGCATCAAGCAGTGGCGCACTCATATCGCTCATGTTGAGCATCAGCGGGCCATCGCCGATCGTGGCTCCGGTGATGTCGATCGTGCGCGCGGCGATCGTGCGCGAGGTGAGTGTCCGGGCAAGTTCCGCGAGCGCCGATTCGGCGGCGGTGCCGGGAAGTGCTGCCGCGACCGCTGGTGGAACAGCTTCCGGTGTCCCTGGGCTCGCGGCGGTTCGTGTGGCGCTGGTGCGGAATGTATTCGCGCGGAGTTGCTGGACGATGGCTGGCCGTGCGGCGGTGCGGAGGCCGTTCGCCGTGGTCGTGACGATCGCGGTCTCGACCTGTTTATAGAGGGCTGTGCCGTAGATCGCCAGAATGAGGGTGAGGACGGTTACGGACGCAAAGGTCAGCCGCCAGCGCAGTGGCACTGCGTTGGCCCGCCGACGTAGACCCGACAACCGGCCCGTTTTCATGGTCGCAACAAATAGCCGACGCCGCGCACCGACTGGATACGCTCGTGACGGTCATCGGTGAGCTTGCCCCGCAGATACCGGACATAGACATCGACGACGTTGGTTTCAACGGTGCTGTCATACCCCCAGACACGACCGAGGATCGCCTCGCGCGTGAGAACCTGGCGCGGATTGAGCATGAAATATTCGAGGAGGTCGAACTCGCGCGGGGTTAGGGTCAACGATCTGCCGCCATCGTAGACCTCGCGCGTGCCGCGGTCGAGCGTCAGACTCCCCGTTGCCAGCACGTTGTTGGCGGTGACCTGATGGCGGCGCAGCACCGCGTTCATCCGCGCGATCAACTCGGTAAATTTGAATGGCTTCGGCAGGTAATCGTCCGCTCCCGCGTTCAAACCCTGCACGCGGTCTTCGACCGCGTCACGCGCGGTGAGCATGATGATCGGCACATCGCTGCGGGCGCGGAAGGTACGGCAGAGGGTCATCCCATCGATACCGGGCAGCATGAGATCGAGCAGCACGATATCCGGCTGCACGCGCTCGAATGTGGCGAGCGCGTCGCGCCCATCGTGGACCGTCTCGACCTCGAAACCTTCGTATCCCAGCCCCATCGCGATGAACTCGCTGACGGTTTCTTCGTCTTCGACGAGTAGCACCTGGATCGGACCGCCATCGCGCTGCCCGCTCATAGATCTTCTGCCCTCACGCCTTTTTCATCTCGCTTCGCTCTCCTGAAGAGTATCCGCCAAAAGCGTGGATTTGTCAGCGGGCTACCACCGGATCAACGAAACGGCGAACGGACAAAAGGAGTGCCCCTCGTGACGACGATCGATATATGGGCGGCGCCGCCGCACGGGCAGATCGCCCGTGCGGCGGCAACACTCTGCACTTAGCTGCGGCGCTGCGGGACACGCACCGCTACCCGCTGGTGTTGGACGCGCGGTGTGACGCTCCACGTCGGGCGCAACCCTTGCAGCAGCTGCAAGGCGCGTGGCCGGACGACGACGATCGTCCAGATGATCAGGATGCCCAGGCTTTGCAGCAGCGCGTTCTGCGAGGCGGTGAAATCGCCCTCACCGAGGAGGGTCGGGCCGATCTTGGTCGTGAACATGATAACGAAGAGATGCAACCCGTAGGCCAGGAGCGCGCTCTGCCCGAGCGGTAGAAGTAACCAGCCGAACGCTTTGAGGATCGGTTGCCACAGGTTGGTGACGAGGCTCAAGGCGAAACTGGCGAAGATGGCGAACGCAAGCACGCGACCGATTCGCTCGTCGCTCTTCGAGAAGATATAGGTCTCGAACCAGGCGGCATCGCGCCCGGTCAGTTTGATGAGCGGAGCCAGGCCGTCGCGGTAGAGGGCGACCGAACCGGCGAAGAGTGTGCCCGAGACCAACAGTGCGATACGCCCGGTGGCCCAGCCGAAGCGCTCCGCCAGCGCCTTGCGGTGATAGCCGATGACCAAACCATTGAAGAAGAGCAGTTGCCACGCCGCGAGATTGAAGACGCTATTGTCGGTGATCGCCCAGGGGAGCGCGGCTTGCTGCGGGAAGAATTGCCAGATGCCCCAGGTTGCCCAGGAGATGGCGAGCACGAGGCGGGTCCGCTTTTCGTTGATCAGGAAAATGGCCCCCGCTGCGGCGAAGACGAGCAGGGTATACATCAGGAGGACGTCGGTCAGGTAGTACGCGCGGTGCAGGGTCAACACGCCGATGACGAACTCGGCCAGGGTTCCCGCCGTGACTTGCGGTGCCCAATGGACTTGCAGCCGATAGGCGAGAGCGGCGGTGGTGAGGGTCAGGAGCACGGTGAGGGCATAGAGGGTGCCAGCGCGCTTCAGCACTTTCAGCAGCGCCGCCCCCAAACCCTGCCGCGCGACGACCGCCGGATAGACAATGCCCATCACGAGGCCGGAGATGAACACGAAACCTTCGGCGGCGGAGGTCCAGAAATGGTTCCCACCGGTCAGGGCGTAGAGCCACGACTTGTCGCCGCCGACATGGTCGGTAACCATCGCGATCACCGCCAACCCGCGCAGCAGGTCGAAGCGGAGATCGCGACGTTCGCCGACATAGCGCCAACCTGCGACCCGCGCGAGCAACGCCGCGACGATATTCCGCGACTGTGGCATCGCCGCTGCTCGGCGAGGGTTGAAGTGTGTCGTTGCCATCGTTGTCTATCCTCCCGTGCTGCCGACACCCCATCGTGTCGGCATCTTCACTATCAGCAGGATAGATGAAGGTGATGAGAGGCTTGGGTGAAAAGGATGAGAAAAGGATGAGAAAAGCCGCGAGCCTCCCCGCGATAGGTGGTAGCCGCGCCCTTTCGTACGAGTAGTACTATCAGCAGCAGCCTGCGCCATTTTGCTTATGGGTCTGGGTACGCGCGCAGTACCATATGACTATTGTCGCGAAAATAGGCGCACTGTATTCTTTCTGTACCAGAAAATGGTATGCCGTCCGCACCCAGCGGACGGTGTGACAGCTGACGATCAGCTTTTTTCGGGTTGCCACATCGCGCACATGGACCGTCCGTATCGTGTTATCAGCCAGACCGTGTCAAGGAGTTAGGATGATCGCGCGCAGCAAGTTGGTGATGGCGGTTCTGGTCGCGGCGCTGATGCTCTCGGCGTTACCGCAGGGGATCTGGGGCGGCGGGGCCGAGGCGGCGGGGAACCCGTTCGCGGGGATCAAGTGGTTCCGCCACGACCCGCAGTCGCCGGTCGAGCAGAAGATGCAGGAGTGGCGCGCCTCGCGCCCCGGCGACGCCGACATGCTCAACTACATCGCCCAGGAGCAGACGGTCGACTGGATCGGCGGCTGGTTCGATGACAACACGATGGCCTTCCACGTCAACAACCGGATCAACGACTATGAGCGCGCCGGCGGGCTCCCGATCATGGCCGTCTACAACGTGCCGAACCGCGATTGCGGCGGCTTCTCCCAGGGCGGCGCGACGAACGGCGACCAGTACCGCGCCTGGATCGAGCGCTTCGCCCGGGCGATCAACGGTCGCCGGATCATCCTGCTGGTCGAGCCCGACGGCCTGACCGTCACCGACTGTCTGGGGCAGGCCGGGACGCAAGAACGGTTCGCGCTGATCAGCTACGCGGTGGGCGTCTTCAAGCGCAACCCGAACGCGGCGGTCTACATCGACGGCGGCGACAACAACCGCAACCGCGTCGATGAGATCGTCCCGATCCTCCAGGCCGCCAACGTCGCCCAGGCCGACGGCTTCTTCCTCAACTCGACGGTCTTCCAGTACACCAGCACCGAGGTCGCCTACGGCGACGCGGTCGGCACCGCCCTCGGCGGCAAGCACTTCGTGGTCGACACCAGCCGCAACGGCCTCGGGCCGGGGCAGGAGGGCTGGTGCAACGCCAAGGACCGCGCGCTCGGGACCGCCCCGACGACGCAGACCGGCTCGCCGCTGGCCGATGCGTTCATCTGGCTCAAGCCGGTCTGGCAGTCCGACGGCGAGTGCGAGCACGGCGAGCCGGGGGCGGGCGCGCCGTACTTCGACTACGCGGTCAACCTGGTCCGCCGCTCGCTCTGGCCGTTCGGCGACCTGCCGGGCGACGGGGCCGAGGCCGAGGCGGTGCGGGCGCTGACCCTGCGCGGGGTCATCCGCGGCAACGGCGACGGCTCCTTCGGCCCCCACGAGCCCACCCTCCGCGCGCAGATGGCCGCCCTGATCGCCCGGCCGCTCGCCCTGGAGCTGGAGAGCAACGGCAATAAGTTCCCCGACCGCTGCGACGCCTCGGGTTGCGTCGATGGCGCCCTGTGGCGGAATGTCGGCGCACTCGCCAGCCGCGGCGTGGCGCAGGGCTTCGAGGATGGCACCTACAACCCGCGCAGCCCCGTCCTCTACGGCCAGACGATCCTCTTCATCAGCCGCGGGCTCGTGAAGCAAGGCTACTGGACTTTGCAGGCCGACAACGCCAAATACTTCACCAACGTGCCGAGCGGTACCGAACGCGAAAAAGAGGATCGCCGCTACCTGACGACCTACCTGTACTACACGCAGAGCCTCGGCGGGATCCCCGGCCAGGCGACGACCGGCACCTTCAGCGGGATCGACCAACCCGCACCCCGTGCCTGGTTCGCCCTCGCCCTCTACCGCGCCCTCCAGACCGCCTACCTCAAGTAGTCGTCCGATCACATCGCTTCGGCCCGCGAAAGCCGCATCCCAAAATAGGGGTGCGGCCTTTGCTATACTCCCCGGCGAGTGTGCTGGCGAACCGAGGGATAGGGACGCTGAACGGGTCAGGCGCGGCGCAGGGGCGGCAGGGACTGACGGTGGGTGCGCGATCGGCGTTACCCGCACGACGGCGCATTCGCCGAAAACGTGGAATATTATCCCGGCGTGGTGAATCGTTACCGCCTCGTGCGTTGGTTGAGTCCGCTACCCTGGCCGCGCTCGCCCTGGCCCTGGCGCTGCTCGTCGCTTTCCTGACATCCCTGGCACCGACACGATTCGCGACCGGCGTCGACCGCTACCCCCCCACCCTGATCTTCCGCAACTTCTACGGTGTGGAGATGAATGCGGGCGGGGCTTATCGCTGGGCGAAGCCGAGCGCCGCGCTGACCTTCCCGGTCGCCGCACCCGCGACCTATCGCCTTGGCCTCACCCTCAGCGATGCGCCAGCGGCGGCACCTAGACCGGTGACCGTCTATGTTAATGGGGTGCAGGTCGGCACCGTCACACCCGAAGCGACGCCGCGAGACTATCCTTTCACCATCGCCCTCTCGCGCGCCGCCTGGGCGCGGGGCGCTGAACGCAGCCTGACCGTTGAACTGATCGCCCCCGCGTACGTGCCGCCCGGCGACCAACGCCCGCTCGGCACGCTCCTTTCCGGCATCGCGGTCAGCGCCGATCAGACGCGCGCGGGTGGGTTTCCCTCCCTTTATGTCAGTGCATTGCTGGTGCTGACGACGCTCTATGCCGCCGCGCGCCTCCTCGGATTATCGTGGCGGGGCGGTGGCGGCGGGTGCGGGCTCTTGCTGGCGGGCTTAACCGTGTTCGCGGCGCTCGATCGCAGCGCGGCACTGTGGGTCGTTTGCCAGCCGCTGATTAACCCGCTGGTATTCGGCGTTGTCCTGCTTGTTGTGCTGGTGCTCGCGGCGCTTGCGCGGGTGGCGCTGTACGCGCCGCTCGATGATGAGACGGCAACCAGTCGGGCGCGCTTTCCAGAGGATGATCGGCTCGCCTTCTGGTCGCGCCACAGTCTGCCGTTCTTGCCCATCCTGGCCCTGGCTGCCGGTGTGCGCCTGTACCATTTCGAGCGACTGAATCTGTGGTTCGATGAAGGGGCGACAATCCTGTTCGCGCGTTTGCCGTGGGTTACCGTCCTCGGCCTGCGCGGGCAGTACGAGCCCCACCCGCCGCTCTATTACGCCGCCGTGAAGTTGGTCGAACTGGTGCTACCGGTTGTGAGTGCCGGGCGTCTCCTCGGTATCGTTGCCGGGACGCTGACCGTCGCGGTCGTCTACGCGCTGGCGACGCGCTTGCTCGGCAGGGTGCCCGGGTTGGTCGTCGCGCTGGTGCTGTCACTCTCGCCGTTGCACATCTGGTACTCGCGCGAGGCCCGGATGTATGCCCCCTCCGCGCTGCTCGTCGCTTGTGCGGCGCTGGCGCTCGTCGGCTTCGCACACGCTGGGACACGACGGGCGCGCTGGGGCTGGTCGGCCCTCTACGGCCTGTCGTGCCTGTTGGCGATGTATGTCGTCTACAGCTCCTTTTACCCGCTCGCGGCGCAGGGTGTAATTGTGCTCGTGCTCGCCCGGCGCTATCGGCGACAGGCATTGCCGCTTTGGGTGGCGCTGGCAGTCGCGGCGGTCGCGTATCTGCCCTGGCTGCCGCAGATCTTCTCGGGGGTCAACGGCCTTGCCGACCGCTCCGGCGCGTTGGGCCCGACACCGGGTCGCCTGCACGATCTCTTGCTCGCTACGTTCGGCCTTGGCGGGGTCGGCCAGCGCGGCGAAAGTTATTATCCCGGCATCTGGGAAACACACGCCTCGTGGCGCGGGCTCTTCCTGTTGCTGCTCGCTCCGACCGTTGTTCTCGGGCTCGTTGCGCTCGCGCGTCGCTCGACCCTGGCCGCGCTAACAGCGGGGACATTGCTGCTGGGGACGATCACCGTCGCTGTTGTCACCAGCGCGTATAGCCCCGGCTTCGCGCCACGCACGCTACTCCCTGTCGTGCTCGGTTGGGCGGTGCTGGTCGGCGCGGCGGTGTCGATACGGCACCCGCGTGGGGTGATGATCACCGCCCGTGTTGGCATCGTCGGTGTCTTGCTCCTGTCGGTCGGTAGTTTGCGCGCGATGGGGGCGGGGGCCGAAAAGCAGCATTATCGCGAGGCCGCCGTCGCGGGTGCGGTCGCGGCGACGTTCGGTCAGCCGCTCGTGGCGATCGGCTACATGACAGCGTTCTTCGATGCCTACGCCCCGCAACTCAACTACGCCGAGCGATCCTACCTCGACCACCTGGTGGCTGGTGCGGCGACACCCGCAGCGCTCTGGCTCGCCTACGGCGAAGACCCCTGGGAGGATATGCCAGCGGTGCGCGCCCGACTCGGCACCCTCGGTTTTGAACGACTCACCCATCAGCAATTCGGCGACACGATCTACCTCGATCTCTTCGCCCGGCGCGACGTGGAATTGGGTTCACCGGTGACAATTGCCGACGGTTTCGCCGTCGATGGTGGCGCATCGGCGCGTTGGCAACTCCCGTCGGCCGGAGCGCGCGTCGAGGGTTCCGGGCAGGTGGCGCAACTCCGCCTGACGAATGAAGCGGGCATCGTTTCGCGGGCCAGCTTAACCACCCCGATCCGCCCGGGCGATCTCTACATCAGCCAGGCGGCGATGGAGGCCGAGTTAACCAGCGGGCGCGGACTGCTCTCGCTCTCGTGCCTCGATGCCAGGGGTGCGACGACCGCGATCGCCTCGGCGGAAACGCCAAATGCCGCGGGAGGATGGCAGACCCTGCGCGCGGCGCTCTGGTGTCCTGTTGACTCGACACAGGTGCGGATCGATCTCGATAATCGCGGTGTCGGTACTGTCTCATTCCATGACGCGCGCTTGTCGGTGATCGCCCGTGCCGCACCATAGCACAAAGGCAACGTGGGCGTGTTGTCTAACCCCGCCCGCGTGCGTGCTTTCTTTTTCGTTGGTAGCCGATCAGATGCTCAGCACCGCCAGTTCGTCCAATTCGGCGTTAATCTGATTCCAGCGCGAGTACAGCCCCTCCAACTGTTCGTGGAGGCGGTCGTACTCCTGGCTGAGTTGGGTCAGGCGCTCGATCTGGCCCGCCGCACCTGCCGCCTCCATCTCGCCAGCCATCTGGTTCAGCCGCTCCTCCCACGCGCCGATCTGCTTCTCCGCCTCGGCGAGTTGCTTCTGGCGTTCGCGTAGGCGGCGTTCCTCGCCGCCGCGTCGCCGTTCGCCGTTGCCGTTCGCCGTGGCCGCGTGACCGTTCTCGGGCCGTTTACCGGTTGTGCCGTTGGCCTTGCCATTGGTGGACGCCGGTGCGGTTGCCTGCTGCGTCTCACGCGGCGCAGTTTTCTCGCGTTTCTCGTCCCTCTTGCTGTCTTTCTTGTCCTTCTCGCCGCGTCCCCCCGCACTCCGAATGTAATCGGTGTAGTTGCCCTTGTAGGGGCTCAGACGGTGATCGTCGCCGATCGCCCAGACTTGGGTCGCCAGGCGGTCGATGAAGAACCGGTCGTGGGAGACGAGGAGGAGGGTGCCATCATACTCATCCAACACCCCCTCCAATGCCTCGCGCGCCTGGATGTCGAGGTGGTTCGTCGGCTCGTCGAGGATGAGGAAGTTCGCCCGCGCCAGCGTCAGCTTGGCCAGTGCGAGGCGGCTGCGCTCGCCGCCCGAGAGGGCCGAAACCGGCTTGAAAACATCGTCATCGGAGAAGAGGAACCGTCCGAGCAGGGTCCGGGCCGACTCCTCGTTCATCGGGTAGGCGTCGAAGATCGTTTCCAGCGCCGTGCGGTTGAGGTTGAGTTGATCATGGCCCTGGGCATAGTAGGCCGGGCGCACGTTGGTGCCGAAATAAAACCGCCCGGACAACGACTTGATCTCGTCCATTAATGTGCGGAGGAAGGTCGTCTTCCCACCACCGTTCGGGCCGATCAGCGCGACCCGTTCGCCGCGCTCGATCTCCAATTCCGGCGTGTGCATCAACTCAGTCTCTTGGGTGCCGTTCTTGTAGCCGATGCGGAGTTTATCGGTGCCGAGGACGACGCGCCCGCTCCGCAGATCGGCGTTGATCGCCAGCTTGAGTTTCTCCGTTTCCTGGGGACGCTCGATCCGCTCCAGGCGGGCGAGGCGGGTCGCGCGACCGCGCGCTTCCTTCGCTCGCTGCCCGGCCTTGTACTTGCGGATGAACTCTTCGGTGTGCGCGATGATCGCCTGCTGCGCCTCATACTCTTTGAGGCGCCGCGCCATCCGCTCCTCGCGCAGCGTCAGATACCGCCCGTACCCCGCCGGGTAATCCTCGAGTCGCCCGAAGGTGAGATCGAGGGTGCGCCCGGTCACCTTATCGAGGAAGTAGCGGTCGTGGGAGACGACGATGAATGCGCCGCGATGGGAGGTCAGGAAGCCTTCTAGCCATTCGAGGGCTGCGAGATCGAGGTGGTTCGTCGGCTCATCGAGCAGCAGGAGATCGGGGGCTTCCAGCAGCGCCTTCGCCAGCGCGACGCGCGTCTTCTGCCCGCCGCTCAGCGTCTGCACCTTCATATCCCAGTTCGACTCGTTGAAGCCGAGCCCGTGCAGGACCGCCTCGGTGCGGTGCTCGATGTCGTAGCCCCCGCCCGTCTCGAACGCGACCGAGGCGGCGTCATATTCGGTCATCAGACGTTCGAGGGTCGCGTCATCGCTCGCCTCGCTGAGAGCGTGCTCGATCTCGGTCATCCGGTCGCGGAGGATATGCAGGGGGGCGAACGCGTCCATCGCCTCTTCGCGCACGTTGCGGTCGCTGGTGAACCGTGCCTCCTGCGCGAGATAGGTGATCCGCAAACCGCGCATCGGGGCCATCACGCCGCCGCTCGGGTGCTCGATCCCGACGATGATCTTCAGCAGGGTCGATTTCCCCACCCCGTTCGGCCCGACGATCCCGATATGCTCCCCTTCGTTCACCTGAAAGGTGACGCCGGAAAAAATCAAATCGCTGATATACCGCTTTTCAAGGTCGTTGATCGTCAAGATCGTTGCTGGCATGGCCGTGCTCACTTCTCCACGTTGGCCGGGCACCGCTCGGGCGCGCGGCGACAGTTCAAGTGCAACGGTGATTCGTGAGGCGGGCGATGGGGCTTGCGCGCTGTCCCGTAACCGGGGGAGGTTGCGGGATGCTGGGAGCCGCGATGCTTTGCGAATAATTAAGGTGAGACGACAATCGACTACACGGCGCTATTAACATAGCGCCGCACGATTATCGCCCCTGCTCATTGCCTTACCCACGCGCCGTCTCGAACCAGGGGCGGTCAATCGAGAACGGCTGCGCCTAAACAGAGCGGTGTGCTCACCTGGAACCTCGCGCGTACTTCACCTTGCTCGTCGGACGCAAAAAGTCTGCGGTGTGATAGCCCGACACGGTGATTGTAGCAGTGTCGTGGTCTCCGTGGCAACAGGGCTGCGCCTTTCGGTCTCTGCACGATCGAACCGCAGTGCGGCAGAATGCGATCGGCATGTAGTCGGCGCGGCTTTGTGCGGCGCGGTGCCAATCTCAGGGATGGGGCAGCCGACCGCCGTGACGGCCATCACGTATAATCCCCGTATGGAAGAGCCAGATGCGCCGTCAACAGGCGACGACTACGATCGCTTCGCGCCATTCTACGATCTCGAGTTTGCGGAGTTCGATGATGATCTACCGCTCTACTTCGCGTTCGCGGGGCATAGCGGTGGGCCGATCCTCGAACTCGGTT
>DATCMP010000052.1:0-3468 GCA_036563365.1 Thermomicrobiales bacterium | reverse complement strand
TCGATCTGGCGATCGACTTCCACGGCGCGGTCAGCCCGCAGAATGCGAAGCGACTCGTCCGGGCCTTGGAACCGTATCACCCGATGTTCATCGAGGAACCGGTGCAATGCCAGAACGTCGATGTCCTGGCCGACATCGCGCACTCGACCTCCATCCCGATCGCGACCGGCGAACGCCTCTATACCAAATGGGGCTTCCGCGAGGTCCTGGAGAAGCGCGCCGCCTCGATCCTCCAGCCCGATCTCTCGCACGCGGGCGGTATCCTCGAGACGCGCCTGATCGCCGGGATGGCCGAGGCGTATTACGCCGGGATCGCGCCGCACTGCCCGCTCGGGCCGATCGCGCTCGCGGCCTGCCTCCAACTCGACGCCACGATCCCCAACTTCCTGGCGCAGGAGGGCGGGCGGATCACCGGCGAGGGCTATATCAAGACGCCGTTCAAGCACGAGAACGGCTATCTGCCCCTGCCAACAGCACCCGGCCTCGGGATCGAACTCGATGAAGAAGCGCTGGCCGACAAGATCGGCCACGACTGGCAGAACCCTAAGGCGTACGCCGAGGATGGCTCCGCGATCGACTGGTAAGGTGGCCCACCGTTACAGTCGAAGGAGGGCCGGGCGAACCATCGCTCGGCCCTCCCGCAATTATGTGGTTACAGCGCGCTTGCTCAGCCCGCCGTGCCGCGCAGCCCCAGCGCTTGCTCGACCTCTTTGGCGTGGCCGGAGGAGTGGGTGCCGCCGCTGGCGTACATCAGGTCGCCGAGGGTCGCGGTGCGCGGGCCGAGCGCGACGGTGCCCGCGAGATCGTCGGCGGACATCGCCTGGACCTGGGCCAGCAAATCCTCGTGAACGGTGCGGAACTCGGTGAGGAGATCGTCGCGGCTGACGCCGTCGCGCTCGGTCACGCGATCCCGATTGAAGTCGTGGAAGCTGGTGATCGCGGCGAACGGGTTCTCGCCACCCGCCGCCGCCTGCTGCATCATCGCGTAGACCTGCTTGCGACCGGCGAGGTGCGCGAGGATATCGCGCGCCGTCCAGCCGCCCTCTCCGGAATGAACCGTCGTCGCCAGTTGCGCGTCGGAGAGCGCCCCGAACGTCGATTCAACATCGGCGATCCCTTGCTGGATCGCGGTGGTGATCTCTTCCTGATTCGCCACGATACCCCCTGCTACTACGATCTCGTCACGTTGTCGCTCGTCTGCATCGAGCGCCATTATAGAAGAACGAAGTGGCGTGCGTATCGGAGGGAGGCAGCGGGCGGTCAGCGCCGAACTGTCCATCCGCACAGTGCGCGCTGACAGAGGCATGGCGTATCCTGTCCACCGGCCGATAACCGAGCCCGAGCAGAGTCCGAACGGAGGCGATGGTGCGCGTCTACCTCGAAGCGCTGCGGATGTCGTACCGCCGCTTCCGCACCTATGGCGCGGCCACACTCGCCGGACTGGCGACGAATTGTTTCTTCGGGCTGCTCCGCTCGGCGGTCTTCATCGCCTTCTATACGCAACGCCCGATCGCGGAGGGCTACAGCCTCCACGACGCGCTGACCTACGTCTGGTTGACGCAGGGGATGATCATGCCCCTCTACCTCTGGGGTTCGCTGGAGATCGCCGAGTCGATCCGCACCGGCGCGATCGCCTCCGACCTCGCGAAGCCGTTCAACTACTTCGGCTTCTGGCTCAGCCGTGATCTGGGCCGCGCGGCCTATCATCTCCTCTATCGCTGGTTGCCGACGCTGATCATCGGGTTCGTCTTCTTCCGTATCCGCCTCCCCGGCAGCCCGCTCGCCTGGTCGTCCTTCGCGCTCAGTTTCCTCCTCGCGATCATCCTCACCTTCTGCCTCCGCTTCATGATCAACGTGGTCGGCTTCTGGACGACCGATGTGCGCGGGATCATGGGGATGGTCCTGCTGTTCGTGAACTTCCTGACCGGCTTCCTGGTCCCGCTCGAATTTTTCCCGCCTACCCTGCGCGCCATCGTGACCGAACTCCCCTTCGCGGCGATCATCTCCATCCCGAACAAGATCTTCCTGGAACAGGCGCACGGCTTGGATTTGCTGATCCTCCTGTCGCGGCAACTCTTCTGGGTTGTGGTCTTCATCACGGCGGCGCAACTGCTGCTGCGCGCGGCGACGCGGAAGCTGGAGGTGCAGGGTGGGTAATCTGCGCCTCTACCTGTTGCTGGCGGGGGCGCGCCTGCGCGGGCAGGTGCAATACCGCGTCTCGTTCGCGCTGCAAGTGGCGAGTAGCTTCACCAGCACCTTTGTCGAACTCCTGGCGCTGCTGATCCTCTTTCGCACCTTTAACGATCTCGGCGGGTGGTCGGTCGGCGAGGTCGCCTTCCTCTACGGCCTCGCCTCGGTCGCGTTCGCCATCGCCGAGCTCCTCGGCGAAGGGCTGGAACAGGCCAGCAGGATGATCCGCGAGGGGGAATTCGACCGCGTGCTGACCCGCCCGGTCGCGCCGCTGCTGCAAGTCCTCGCCGCCGACATCCAACTGCGCCGGATCGGTCGCCTCACCCAGGGGCTGCTGGCCTTCGGTCTGGCCCAGCGTTGGGCGACGATCGACTGGACACCCTTGAAAGGGCTGCTGCTCCTCGCCGCGATCGGCAGCACGACCGTCGTCTTCCTGACCGTCTTCCTGATTGGCGCGTCGATCTGTTTCTGGACGGTTGAGAGCAGCGAGTTCCAGAATATCTTCACCTATGGCGGGACCGAACTGGCGAGTAACCCGCTCCAGATCTACCCGCGCCTGCTGCAAGGGATCTTCCTCTTCATCGTCCCGCTCGGCCTGACGACCTTCTACCCCGCCCTGCACATCCTCGCCAAGCCGGACCCATTGGGGCTCCCTCCGTTCGTTCCCTTTCTCGCGCCGCTCGTCGCCGCCCTCTTTCTCGGGGTCGGACTGATCATCTGGGAGTTCGGGATGCGGCATTATCAGAGTACGGGGAGTTGAGTGGGCCAGTGATTACGAGTAACGAGTGACGGAGAGGGTAAGCAACGATGACCCGGTATCACGCTACCAATGAACAACCTACTGGCCCACTCGTCCACTCGCCCACTACGCCCACTTCCTCACTCATCCGCGTCACCAACCTCCAGAAGCGGTTTAGGGTCACGCAGGAGGGGGGCGGGCCGCTCGGCGCGCTCCGCCGTGTGGTGACGCGGGAGAGGCGGCCGGTGCGCGAGGTCGCGGCGGTCGAGGAGATCAGCTTCGCGATCGGGGCGGGCGAGATGGTCGCCTATGTCGGGCCGAATGGCGCGGGCAAGAGCACGACGATCAAGATGCTGACCGGGATCCTGGTGCCGAGCGGCGGTGAGATCACCGTCGATGGCCTCGTGCCGTGGCGACAGCGCACGATCCTGGCCGCGCGGATCGGCGTCGTCTTCGGGCAGCGGACGCAGCTCTGGTGGGATCTGCCGCTGATCGAGAGCTTGCGCCTGCTGCGCCACATCTACAAGGTCCCCGAATCG
>DATCMP010000051.1:0-7329 GCA_036563365.1 Thermomicrobiales bacterium | reverse complement strand
CCGATGAAACGGTAGCCGGGCTGGGCGATGGCTTGCACGGTCACCGGCGTGCCCGCGGGGTAGCCATTCAGGGCGGGTGTCGCCCCGATCATCCCGCCGACGGAATTGATCATCGCCAGCGTCAGGGGCGCGACTGACGGGTTGGGGGAGGCCGACGGCACAGGGGATGGTGCCAGCGACGGCGAAGGCGACGGCGTCGATGCGACGCCGGTGCCGCTTAGTGTCACCGTTTGCGTAGCAGCGGGACTACCGAAACTGATTGATAGCTCACCGCTGCGTGTACCCAACGCCTGCGGGCGGAACGCGATGATATGGGTGCAGGAGGCGCCACCTTGTAGCGTGCCAGGAAGCGGACAGTTGGTGGTCGTCGGGAACTCGGCGGCATTGGTCGAGTTGACAGCGGTGAGCGCGATCGGTGCGGTGCCGTTATTGAGCAAGGTCACCGTGCGCGTTGTGCTGGTTGTGCCGACGGTCGCACTGCCGAAAGCGATCGCGGCGGGGCTGACCAATAATTCCTGACGCGTTGTGTCATCGAGCATCCAGCCCATATCGGCGAACATCCCGCGTACGATCGGGCCCGGATCGTAGATCGACTCGCCGCTGGAGATCGCGTAGGTCATCAGCGAGTTCGGGTTGCCTTTCGGATACATCGCCTCATCGAGGTGGGAAACGCTCGATCCCTCCGACCAGGTCGTCGGCGCGTAGAGCTTCGGGGAGGTGTCCCCGTTCGCGGCTTTCGCCTGTGCGCCATCAATGTAGAGATTATTACTCCTATAAAGGTTACCGAGGGCGGCCGAAGGATTACCGAACGTCGTGGTGTCCAGCATACGCTGCCCAGAGCCGCTGACGACGAAGCGATCGTAGATAGCGGGGTAGACGGTAAGCGCCTGCGTCCCCTGATACCCCCAGGACCCGGTGCCGCCAGCGTATCCCTCGGAACCAACCCAGCCCAGGCCATGACCGAGTTCGTGCAACACCACCGAGGTGAAGTTGTACTTGCCCGCAGGGGTCGCGCCGGAGCCGAAGTACCAATCGGTGATCGCGCTGCTGAAGCTGGCGGTGATGTCGGACTGACTCGGTTTGAGATCGGTGCCAGCCAGCTTATTGGCGAGCGCGATGGGGTAGAACGTCCCCGACTGTGGGGCATTGGTGAAATCTCGGATGAACGTCGTGGGACCAGCACTACCGAGGACGCCATCGTCGAGGGCGCTCCACTCAGCACTCACCCTGATCGGCACCGACGAGGTGATCTGCGTCTCCCAGATGTCGATCGCCAGCTGGAACGCCGCCTGCGCCTCGGGGGTGAAGCCGCTGTAGGTCACCGAAATCGTGGCCGACTGTGCGCGCGGCTGGCCCAACGCCGCCGGGGGCGCGACATATGATTGCTGCCCGTCGCCCGGCACCGCGATCACCGGAATCGCCACGCCGGGAATAGACGCTGGTTCGGTGCTGTAGGCTGCGCCGTCCGCTGCCCCGACAGGGTGCGGTATGGTCGGCGAGCCGACGAGGAATGCCGCAAGCAGCGCAACAAGAAGCCCGAAACGAAAGCGATGTTGCCCGCGCACAACCCGTTGAGCACGAAAACGACCACAGTATCGGTTCATAGAGACGCGCCTTCACCACCTGCAATGGGCAACCCGCCCAGCTTCACGGAGGCCAATGAGGATCCCCTCGTCTGGCACGTCCAGCCCCCGTACGCCAGCCAAAACAAGTGCACCACGAGGGACAATTGAAGAAAAGATCTGCTCACAAGTATAGCGATGGCTGAAGCGGGCGGGAACGGTACTTTTTGGCGGGTCGAGCCGGGCGTGTGGCCCGCCGATCTCGGGTGGTGAAAGGCTGATCAGGGCTAGCGGGTACATCGGGCGGACACCGGCATAGTGGGCATAGGGGGTAAGCTTCGGTTGAGATTGCCCTCCGGCCCGATCGTGATATTCACCGGCTGACGATTCGACGCTGTTTTCAACACAAGGGGCGCATGGCGAGTTGATTACCGCACGACTACCGTATTCCAGTGTCCGAAGCGTACGGTATTCTTTTGATGCGTGCAGGATCGGTTTGCGCCACGGCTTGTGCCCGTTCCGCATCGCTATTCAGCTATCCACAACGGCGGCGGTGAGCCGAACCGTTCGCTGGACTCCCTCGTTGGCTCGGCAGACCCGGCGGTCCCCCCTGGCGTACACTGTGGTGCGCGGAGTGCGTAACCGCCGTAGCAGCGGAGAGAAGATGGCGTCGCGGCACAGGCCGTATGCCTGCGGTTACCGCCAATCGTGGCGCTGGGTGGCAACTCGCCACGCGCGCCGTGCCGAAGCGACAATTCCTCATGGATGAAAGTGACAGGGAGCAACAATGGCGACGCGCGCGGTCTTGATTCAGAATCCCGCTGCGGGCCAGGATAACTGGCAGGAGCAGGTCGATGCGGCGCTGATCACGTTGCGCGAGGCTGGCTGGGAGGTCACCCTGCGCGAGACGACGGGCCAGGGGGATGCCACCGAATTCGCGCGCGAGGCGGTGGCCGACAAGGTCAACGTCGTCGTCGTCGCGGGGGGCGATGGCACTGTCAACGAGGCGTTGCAAGGGCTGGCAGAGCAGCGCGAGACGGCCCTTGCCGTGTTGCCGGGCGGGACGGTGAATGTCTGGGCCACGGAACTCGGCGTCGGCGAAGACAAGACCAAGGTGGCCCAACGGATCACCGAGGGACGGCGGCGCACGATCGATCTGGGGCGGGTCAACGACCGTTATTTCATGATGATGGTCAGCGCGGGCTTCGATGCCGAAGCGAGCGCGCTCGTCGCCGAGACGCCGCAACTCAAGGCGGTGAAGCGCCGCACTGGCCCCCTCGCCTACGCGTTGGCGGCGATCCACACCCTCCGCGATTTCCGTGGGCGCACGGTGATCATCGATGCCGACGGCCAGCGGATCCGCCGCAAAGCGCTGATGATCATCGTCGGCAACACCCGCCTGTACGGGGGGATCGCGGAGATTACCCACCAGGCCCAGGCAGATGATGGGATGCTCGACCTCTGCGTCCTATCCGGCAATGGGCCGCTCGATCTCCTGCGTCGCGCCATAGCGGTCATCGCCCGGCGCCAGCACGAAGATCAGCATATCGACTATCGTAAGGCGCGGCGGATCGTCCTCGCCCCGCAGAAGCCGCTGCGGATCCAGGCCGATGGGGAAGACATCGGGGAGACTCCCGCCACCATCCAGGTCCTGCCGAAGGCGCTCGACGTGATCGTCTTCCCCGATACACCGCCTGGGTTCTTGTCGACCGAAGAATGAGCCGACGAAGGGCAACAGATGTTGACCGAGGAGACGCAGCGAGGGGAGTCCGCGCCGGTCGTACCGCGTGCCGACGAGTTGGCTTTCCTGCAAATGGGCCGCGTGGCGCGTTTCGCCACCGTGGGGCGGGACAACGTGCCGCATCTCGTGCCGATCTGCTACGCGATCGGGGTCGCGAACGGCGTGTTGACCACGATCGACATCGCCCTCGATGAGAAGCCGAAGCGGGTCGCGCCCGGCGAGTTGCGGCGGGTGCGTAACCTCACGGCCAACCCGGCGGTCTCCCTCCTCATCGATCGGTATGACGATGGGGACTGGGCGCAACTAGCCTTCTTGCGCGTCGATGGACAGGCGCGGATCGTTGAGCCGGGCGCGAACGAGCATGCGCCAGCAGTCACGGCGCTGCGCGCGAAATATCCGCAGTACCGCGCGATGGCCCTCGCAGAACGACCGATCATCCGCATCACCCCGATCGGTCTACGCTCGTGGGGTCCCTTGCCAACGGCACAGGAAAGGCCGCCGCGCGCCCTCCCCTTCCCCACCCTCGTCCAGGCGCGGCGCTCGGTACGCCGCTTCCGCCCCCATCCGGTGCCACGCGCGCTCGTGGAAGAGCTGATCGCGGCGGCGGGCTGGGCACCATCGCCGCACGGTCGGCAACCGTGGCGCTTCGCGGTGATCACCCGTCCCGCCGCGCGCGCAGCACTCGCCGACGCGATGGGCGCGACTTGGACGGCGCAACTGGCGCTCGACGGGCAGGACAGGGCCACGGTCGAGGCCCGACTGGAAGGTTCTCGACAACGCCTCCTCACCACCCCGACGTTGATCATCCCCTGCCTCTACACCGCCGATCTCGACCGCTACCCCGACCGCGATCGTCAAGCGGCCGAGGAGACGATGGCGATCCAGAGCCTCGGTGCGGCGATCCAGAACCTGCTACTCGCGGCGACGGCGCGCGGGCTCGATACCGGCTGGATGTGCGCGCCGCTCTTCTGTCCCGAGGTGGTGCGCGACACGTTGGGGCTGGCGGCGGGCCTCGTGCCCCACGCCCTGATCCAGCTCGGGTGGGCGGCGCAAGACCCGCGGCGACGCGACCGGCTGCCCCCGGAGCGATTGATCGCCAAATACGATTGAGATCACGATACCAGGCGCTAGGGTGACAGTCCAGGTGGGGACAGCCATAATTAGCGGAGCGGCCCGCGTGAGCACGCCATGGAGTGCTATCGACTGGAGCAACGGAGATGACCCCCGAGACGATCTTCCTGATCGCGATCATCGCGATGGCCCTCATTTCCGGGCCGTTCTATATGCGGATGCTCGCGCACGGCGCGAAGCCGGACGAATGGTGGCGCGGACGACGGGCGGGGGGGCTGGTCGTGGGGCTCATCCTGCTCATCCCCGGCCTGATCGCCTACCTGATCGGCGGGATCGGCGGGATCACGCTCGCCTGGATGTTGCTGGTCTCGGCGGCATTCAATCTCTCGATCGCGGCGACTTGCCACCTCGCCTTGCGTAAATTGACGAATGCGACTCGCCAACTGACGGACAACGAATAACGCCGCCGATGAAGAGGGGAAAGAGGAGAGGACGATGCGATTGACGTTGGCGACCTTGCGCGGCGGGGTGGTCTGGGATGAGGCACCGCCACCCGGCACCGAGGAAGCGATCGCGCGCCATCTCCCCGACGGCCAACTCGTCGCCTCCTACACAGACGAAGCCGCGAGCCAGATCGCCAGGACGATCTTGCGCGACCTGATCCCCCTCTCACCGTCGCCGAAGCTGATGGTGCTGATGGCGAACCTCCAGACGATCGAACACCGCGAGCGGAGCCGCATCATTATTCTAAAATGAGGGGTGTTATGAGGCGAGAGAAAAGTACGAACGACGAAGTACGACGTACGAATTGGGAGCGGGAGGAGTACAGGCTGCCTTGCCTTAGCGCCCTACTTCGTACGTCGTACCTCGTCGTTCGTACTTAATTGTGCGCGGGATCATCGCGGCGCTCGTGACGCCGTATAACAATTATGGCGGGATCGATACCGACGGGGTCGGGCGGCTCGTCGAGCGGGCGATCGGCGGCGGGGTGGATGGAATTCTCGTCAACAGCCCCCTCGGCGAAGCGCCACACCTCAGTCGCGGCGAGCGGATCTTCGTGATCGAGGCAGCGACAGAAGCCGCGATGGGGCGCGTGCCGCTCTACGCCGGGACCGGCGCGGTCGGCGCGGAGGAGACCCTGGCGCTGACGTGGGACGCGGCCAAGGCAGGGATCACGGCGGCGTTCATCGCGGCACCGTTCTACTTCCGCCTGCCGCAAGAGGCGCTGATCGCGCATTACCGCGAGATCGCCCGGCGGGGCCGATTGCCGCTGATCGTCCACAACGCCCCCACCGCCCTCGGTAACAGCCTGATGCCAGCTTCACTCGCCGAACTGGCTACGGTGGAAGGGATCAGCGCCATCGCGCAGGGCGAGCCCGATCTCGGCCAACTGAGCGAGACGATACGCCTGATCGGCGACCGCCTACCGATCCTCGGGGCGCGCGACAGCGTCGCCTACCCGGCTCTCTGTGCCGGTGCGGCTGGCCTCATCTCCGCGACGGCGGGCGTCTTGCCGCTCCCGGCAGCCGAGCTATATGCGGCCTTCGCAGCGGGCGATCACAACGCGGCGCGTGCGGTATGGCTCGGGCTGCAAGGCTTTAATCGCTTCTTGGATGAGCCGGAGGAGGCAGTCGCGGCTTGCAAAGCGGCGCTGACGATCCTGGGGCAACCTGGCGGCGAGCCACGCCGACCACTCCCTGGGCTCACGGAGGCGCGGCGAGAAGAAGTACGCTCGACAATCGCCACGTTCACCGCCGCGTAGCCCCACCGTATTCGTAGCCGAAGCTGCCCGAGGCCAGGTGCTGCGTCTTCGGTTCGCGAGATTCCGAAACCTACGAACATACCGTAATCGATGGTATAATTCTTGAGGGATCATGGGCATAGCTTGTGCATTCATGGTGGCATCCCGAGAGTCTTCCCAATCGGGCCATTTCCAATGGTGATACGGGCCGGGTCCATGAGAAAGAGCAAGGGAACAATGTCGTTTCTGCGTCTGGGTCGAACGATGTATCAGCGCCGCAAGCTGGTCGTCGGCCTCTGGGTGTTGCTGGTCCTGCTGAGCCTGCCGCTCGCGCCGCGCGTGGCCGGGGTATTGCAGGTCGGCGGTTTCTCGAACGATAAGGCCGAATCGGCTCAGGCGCTCGCCACCCTGGAGCGCGATCTCGACTTCAAGGCGACCACCCTCTCGGTCATCTTCAGCTCCCGGGAGTGGTCGGTCGATGACCCGCGCTTCGCGGCCGGGGTGCAGGAATCGTTGCGCGATGTGCAGCAAATCCCGGAAGTCGCGGAGATCATTCCCTACACGACAAATCCGCGGCAAGTCGCGGCCGATCGGCACACCGCCTACGTCCTGATCAACCTCTCCACCCCACCGGAGGGCTCGCAGCGGCTCCTGCCGACGATCGAGGGGACGATCCGCGCGACGCCGCTGCAGATGGACCGGATCGTCACCGGCGGACCGGTCTTCTACGCCGACATCGAGAAGACCAGTTCGCGCGACTTGCAGCGCGGCGAGATCATCGCCTTCCCGCTCGCCCTGGTCGCCTTGGCGATCGTCTTCGGCTCGCTCGTCGCGGCCGTAACCCCGATGGTGATCGGCGGCTTCAGCGTGATCGCGATCCTCGCCAGTGTCTTCCTCCTGGGTCGGGTGACCGATCTCTCGATCTTCGTCCTCAATCTCGCCACGATGCTCGGCCTCGGCCTGGCGGTCGATTACGCACTTTTCATCACCTCGCGCTTCCGCGAGGAGTTGGCGGCCCGCTCGGTCGAGGATGCGGTGGCGGTCACCGTGGCGACGGCGGGGCGCGCGATCTTCTTCTCCGGGCTGACGGTGCTGATCGGCCTCTCCGGGCTGATCATCTTCCCGTTCATGTTCCTGCGCTCGGTCGGTTTCGCGGGCGTGATCGTCGTGTTCTTCTCGGTTCTCGCCGCGCTGACCCTCCTGCCCGCGATCCT
>DATCMP010000043.1:0-2006 GCA_036563365.1 Thermomicrobiales bacterium | reverse complement strand
CCGATGACTGATCAGGCACGCGGCGCAGCGCCTCGCGTGCCAGGGTGATGAAGGCGGCGACGGCCGCCGGTTGGTAGCGATCGCCCTCGCGGGCCAGAGCGACGGTGCGGGTCAGTGTGGGGCTGAGATCGAGCGCGACGAGTGGCATCACCCCTAACGTCGCCTCGGAGCGCGGCAGGATCGCCACGCCGAGTCCGGCGGCGGCGAGGGCGCGGACGGTGGCGGTCCCCCCCGATTCGAAGGCGATCCGTGGGGCGAACCCGGCGGTGGTGCAGGCGGCGAGGATCGTGTCGCGGATGACCGAGCCGGACTTGGTGAGGATACACGGCTCGTCGCGCAGTGCGGCGATCGGCAGGGTCGCGCACCCGGCGAGGTGGTGACCGGGCGCGACGACGGCGACCAACTCCTCGGTGAAGAGCGGTTCGAGGGTCAGGGTGGGATGACTCACCGGTGGGCTAGCGTGGGTCACGCCCGGACCTGCGGCGGGTTGATGCAGGAGGGCGAGATCGACTTCCCCAGCAACCAGCAGGGTGAGGAGATTGGCGGTCCGCTCTTCGCGCAGGACCAATTCGAGGCCGGGATGACGGGCGTGGAACCCCGCGACGAGGGTCGGCAACTGGTGCTCGGCGAGCGAAGGGAGCGCGCCGACGATCACGCGCCCGCGCGTCGCCCCGGCGTATTCGGCCAGTTCCGCCGTGGCGCTGGCGACCTCGGCGAGGATTCGCTCGGCGTGGGCCAGCAGGGCTTCGCCCGCCGGGGTCGGGCGCACCCGACGACCGCTGCGATCGAGGAGTTCCACGCCAAGTTCGCGTTCCAGCAGGCGGATCTGCTGCGAGAGGGCGGGCTGCGCGACGCCGATCGCGGCGGCGGCGCGGGTGAAGTGCCGCTGACGAGCGACGGCGGCGAAATAGCGAAGTTGGCGTAGTTCCATCGAGCGCTCCATAACGAGGGTTTACCGCGGCGACGCCGGGACGCGGCGAGACGCAGAGAGAGATTGGTTTGGGACGGGTTGCGAGGTGTTCTGTTTATCATAAGTGTAGCTTATCAAGGTAAGAACAAATTGGTCTTTGACTTATAGATGCGAGTAGATCATAGTTAAGAGCAAGGAGAGGCTGACTCGTTACGGTGGCGGGTGGCAGGCTGCATACACTCGGGTGCTGCCTTCCACGATAATGACGATTACCCCTGTTCTGGGTGGCTCGACATCCGCCCGCCCTGCACCCGGACCCCGCCAGGCAGGGTGGTACAATCAGCACCATAACAGCGGGTGCGGCCCGTGGGGGTACGGGGGCGCACAGATGACGCGATAGCACGGCAGCGGGTTGCCGGGTAGGGAACAAGGGAGGCTCTGATGGCCGATGATTCGATGGGGGCGTTACGGTCGCACGTAAGCCCGGACGGCACGGTGCAGTATTACAGCTTAAAGGCGCTCGAAGAGCGCGGGATCGATCTCTCGCGCCTGCCCTATTCGGTGAAGGTGCTGCTGGAGAATGTCCTCCGTAATGTTGATGGCGTCAATGTCACCGAGGACGACGTCCTGGCGCTGGCGCGCTGGAACCCCGCCGATGTCGGCCCCACGCGGGTCTTCCCGTTCATGCCGGCACGCGTTGTATTGCAAGATTTCACCGGCGTCCCGGCGATCGTGGACCTCGCGGCGATGCGCTCGGCGGTGGCGCGGATCGGCGGCGACCCGAGCCGCGTGAACCCGCTGGTACAGACCGATCTGGTGATCGACCACTCGGTGCAGGTCGATGTGTATGCCTCGCTGACGGCGCTGGCCCGCAACGTGGAGTTCGAGTACGAGCGGAATGGCGAGCGGTACGCGCTGTTGCGCTGGGCACAGCAGTCGTTCAACGGCTTCCAGGTCGTGCCGCCCGGCACCGGGATCATCCATCAGGTCAACCTCGAATATCTGGCGACGACCGTTTACAGCCGCGAGACCGATGGCGTCACCACCGTCTACCCCGACACGGTGGTGGGGACCGACTCGCACACGACGATGATCA
>DATCMP010000041.1:0-2169 GCA_036563365.1 Thermomicrobiales bacterium | reverse complement strand
CCGAGCGCAGGTTTCCACGAGGGCCAGCGCGACCAACCCCACGGCGAAATACGGCAGCACCGCCGCGACGAGCGCGGTCGACTCGGCCCCGAAATCGCCGCGCTGATAGATCGTCTGCACGATCGGGCGCGCCAGGATCATCAACGCCACCGAGGCGGGGAGGGTCAGGAAGAAAAGCGGGCGGAGCGCGTCGCCGAAGGTCGATTTTAACTCAGCGAACTGGCGGTTCACGTAGAGCCGTGACATCAGCGGGAAGATCACGGTGGAGACGGAGATCGCCAGCAACCCGTGGGGCAGCATCATCAACTGATACCCGTAGCCGAGCGCGGCGGTTTGTCCCTCACCGAGACGCGAGGCAAAATTCGTCATCACCAGCAAGAAGTTCAGTTGGAACGCCGCCTGACCGATGATCCGCGGCCCCAGGAGTCGCCCGACCTGGCCGACCCCTTCGGCAACCGGGCGCGGCAGGAAGATGTAACGCATCCCGATCCGCGCCAGGCCGGGCAGTTGCCAGATGACATGCGCCACCGAGCCAGCGACGATCCCCCAGGCCAGCCCCTTCACCCCGAAGCGGGGCACCAAGAAGAGCGCCCCGAAAAGCCCGAGTGCGTTATAGGCAACCGGCGCGTACGCGGGCAAGGTGAAGTTATCGTGCGATTCGAGCAGGCTTTTCGCCGCCGCCCCGAGTCCGAGGAAAAGCGGCGAGAGGAGCAGGATCCGCGTCAGTTCGATCGTCAGCGCCTGCGTCGGCGGCTCGAAGTCCGGGGCGATGATATAGCGCACGAGCGGACCGGCGAAGATGAAGGCGACGAGCGCGAAGGCCGCATAGCCCTCGACCATCAGCGTGAGGACGTTCGAGGCGAGGCGCCACGCCTTGCGACGCAACCCCTGGCTCAGATATTCGGCGAAGACCGGCACGAACGCCGAGCCGAACGCCCCGCTCATCACCAGGAGGAAGATCGTGTCGGGGACACGAAAGGCGGCGTCGTAGGCCGCCTTCTCGAAGCCGGTGCCGAACTGTGCCCCGATGGCGATCTCGCGGAACTGGCCCAGGATACGCCCGACGACGAACGCCACCCCCACAGAAGCGGCGGCAGCATACATCCGCCGCCCCGAGGCCGAGGTGGTCGGCGGGGGCGCGGCATTCGGCGCGGCATTCGTGGTCGGCCGCCGTCGATCGGCGCGTGGTGTCGTTTGCATATCCCTGTGAGTATACACCGGATACCCACACGGACGGTGGCGACGGGTGACAGCACGCGCTACGCGCAGGATAGCTTTCCGCACGATGGTGACGCGCCAATAGGCTCAGCCGACCCGGTAACGGCGGTCAATCCGGCGGCGTCGCCAGTTGCTCGATCGCCGCGACGACGCGGTCCAACTCCTCCGCGATCGGACCGCCGCCGCGCGCCAAATACGCCTCGACCAGCGCCCGGTAATACCAGAGCGTCCCCGCTTGCCCGCCGGTGAAGCGGTCCCACAGCACCGGACCGAGGGCGCGCAGATCGGCGAGGATGGCGCGGGCATTGTGCAGCTTATCGGCGGCGGAGACGTGCAACACCCCCGGCGCGGCAGCGGCGAGGTGAGCGATATACGTTTCCTTGCGCGCCCGCCAGGGCGGCTTCGGTACGATGATGGCGTCGGTGCAGCCCCAGACGATCGCCGCGACCGACTCACCGAAGCGCAAACGGATATCGGCCAGCCGCGCCAGCCCACCCTGATCCTCGACCGCGTCGTGCAGCAACGCCGCGATCACCTCATCCTCGCTCCCGCCACCTTCGCCGACGATCGCAGCGACTGCCAGCAGATGCGTGATGTACGGGAGTCCCCTTGCGGAACTGCACCGCGTGGACCCGCGCCGCATACACCAGCGCCTCCTCGAAGCGCGGGCCATAGGGAACCAACTCCCGCTCGGTATCCATCGTGGCCTACCCTTCCACCGCTGTCGTTGCCCAGAACGTATGGAGCACCAGCCACAAGCCCCACCCTCCCTCTTTAGGGGAGGGTCGCCGCCGCCGCGGCGGGGAGAGGTCTAACCCTCCCGCCGCCACAGCCCGATGGCGTATCCTATCGTATACCTTACGCCTGAACCGGACCTGGTATCCCCGACCGTAGCAACATCCAAACACCGGAAGAAACCACCATAGACGAAGGCCACGCAGTGATCATCGA
>DATCMP010000038.1:0-5211 GCA_036563365.1 Thermomicrobiales bacterium | reverse complement strand
TCGATGATCCCCTTCGCCAGCATGTCGCCGTAATCGTTGCCGATCACGTCGTAACCGGCGGTGTTGTTGCCTTCGGCCTGCATCCGGCGCACGTTGGCGATGACGACCGCGCCGTCCTGGCCCGCGTTGGCGGCGATGCCGCGCAGCGGCTCTTCGAGGGCGCGGCGCATGATCGCGATGCCGGTCTTGATGTCGCCCTCGGCCTCGAGGCCGTCGAGGCCCTTGAGGGCGTTGATCAGGGCGACGCCGCCGCCCGGGACGATCCCCTCCTCGACCGCGGCGCGGGTGGCGGACAGGGCATCCTCGACGCGGTGCTGCTTCTCCTTCTGCTCCGTCTCGGTCGCGGCGCCGACCTTGATGACCGCGACGCCGCCGGCCAGCTTCGCCTGCCGCTCCTGCAGCTTCTCGCGGTCGTAGTCGCTGGTGGTCGTCTCGATCTGGGCGCGAATCTCGGCGATGCGGCCCTTGATGGCGGCGTCGTCGCCGCGACCCTCGACGATCGTGGTGTTGTCCTTGTCCGCGGTGACGCGACGGGCGCGCCCGAGGTCCTCGATCGTCGCGGTGTCGAGGCGGCGGCCGATCTCCTCGGAGATGACCTGCCCGCCGGTCAGGATGGCGATGTCGCGGAGCATCTCCTTGCGGCGGTCGCCGAAGCCGGGGGCCTTGATGGCGAGGACGTTGAGGGTGCCGCGCAGCTTGTTGACGACCAGCATCGCCAGCGCCTCACCGTCGACATCCTCGGCGATGATGACGAGGTTCTTGGTGATCGACAGGGCCTTCTCCAGCAGCGGCAGGATGTCCTGCACCGCGGAGATCTTCTTGTCGGTGATCAGGATGAACGGATCCTCGAGCTCGGCGACCATCCGCTCGGTGTTGGTGACGAAATAGGCGGAGTTGTAACCGCGATCGAACTGCATCCCCTCGGTGTACTCGGTCTCGAAGGCGAAGCCGCGCGACTGCTCGACCGTGATCACGCCGTCCTTGCCGACCTTCTCCATCACGTCGGCGATCAGGTCCCCGATCTCCTTGTTCGCGGCCGAGATGGTGGCGACCTGGGCGATCTCGTCGCGGCCCTGGACCTCGGTCGCCATCGCCTTGATCTGGGCGACGATCCGCTCGGTCGCCAGGTCGATCCCCCGCTTCAGCAGCATCGGATTCGCGCCGGCGGCGACGTTCTTCAGGCCCTCGTTGACGATCGCCTGCGCCAGGACGGTCGCGGTGGTGGTGCCGTCGCCGGCGGCGTCGTTGGTCTTGGTGGCGGCCTCCTTGAGGAGCTGCGCGCCCATGTTCTCGAACGGGTCGGAGAGCTCGATCTCCTTGGCGACCGTCACGCCGTCGTGGGTGACGGTCGGGGCACCGAACTTCTTGTCGAGGGCGACGTTGCGGCCCTTCGGCCCCAGGGTCGTCTTGACGGCGTTCGCCAGGGTGTCAACCCCGACCTTCAGCGACTTGCGGGCATCTTCGTTGAACTCGAGAATCTTGGCCACGGTGCTCCCTCCAGCTATCGCGTGATTTCAGTGGTCCGGTGGTCCAGTGCTACGGCGCGACGGGTGGGTCTCTTTTCCAGCCCCACGCGCCTTTATCCCCCGCGTAGTCAGGGGGCGCTCGCCCACGATCTTACTCGCTGATGACCGCCAGGATGTCCTTGTCGCCGAGGATCAGCAGCTCCTCGTCCTCGAGCTTGAACTCGGTGCCGGCGTACTTGGCGAAGAGGACCGTGTCGCCGACCTGCACTTCCAACTCGATCCGCTTGCCATCGTCGGCCACGCGGCCCGGGCCGACGGCGATGACCTCGCCGCGCTGCGGCTTCTCGGTGCTGGTGTCGGGGAGGACGATCCCCATCCTGGTGGTCTCCTCGCGGGCGGCGGGCTTGATGACCACGCGGTCGCCCATCGGGCGAAGCTTGGTTGCGGTAGCGGACTGCGCCATGATCCCTTGACCTCCTCCAGCTGCGATCTGCATCCTTATCGGGTGACCTCCCCCGCGGCCCCCACCGGACCGCGTTAGCACTCTCACCCAACGAGTGCTAGTAGGGCCAATGCTAGCGAACTCATGCGGCGATTGCAAGGGGGTTCCGCCCCTATTTTCGCGCTCGCCCCAACGAATCGAGAATCGACTTCGCGAGGAGCGCTGCTGGCTCGCCCCACTACACACACTACTGATTGCGAGTGATTGACACCGATATTTCATCGCCACCGAGGGGGGAGGGTACACAATGCAATACGCCGCGCGAGGGCGAGCGATCACCGCGAAGGAACCGGCGCCCACCCTCGGCCACAAGAACTGTCGCCCGGTCAATCCCGGGTACAGCAACCTGAAGAGGCACCCGGCCACGGCGAGGGGCGCAAGCCAGAGACCGCGGGCAAGGGGGAGTACGCGTGGTGGTGCGTCCTCCCCTCCTGCGCGGTGTCTACGGGGCCATGGTGGACGAGACGGAGTGGTTCCGCGTGGTAGCGTTCGACTCCGGCGGCCACAAGCTCGCGGAGATCTGCCACCAATTCCTGCGCAAGGGCCAGAAGGTCTACGTGGAGGGGCGCTTGCAGTCGCGCAAGTACACCGACAAGGATGGGGTGGGGCGCACCTCGGTCGAGATCATCGCCGGCGAGATGCTCATGCTCAGCGGGCGGGAGGAGGGCACGGGGCACGGCGAGGGGATGGCGCGTCCGCCCCGCGCGGCGGTGGCGAGCGGCCCGCGTCGGCCACCGGTCGGCGGCGATGAGGACGAGGACGAGATGCCGTTCTGATGCACACGCGGCGCACGGCGGTGATCCCACACGGCGGAGTCGCACGATGACACCGGATCGCCGATGGGCATTGCAAGGGCTGCGGGGTTGGGATATGGAGATGCCCGCCGTCGAGGAATACCGCGCGGCTCCCAACCAAAGTCGTGGGGTCCGGCCAAGCCCACCTTTCAGGACACGCTGCGATTAGACTTGACACCCCACCGTCCGCTGTCGACGCTGCGGTGCTGGAAGGCGGGGGTCGCGACCCTTGCCCCGGCCTATTCCTTCCTCGATACCCGCTGCACCCGGTTGTGGATAGCTCGTGGATAAGTGGGAACAAACCGGGGGCAGCCCCCGTTGCGATGGTTGTGCCGACCGCTAAGTCTAACCACGGCCGGATTCTGGCCCTCCTGCGCCCGGCTTGCCAGAGCATCACGTCGGATAGCGTAATCGGCCGGCACAACGGGGTGACCGGCACCATCCTCAGCGGGGAGCGAGGCGATGGGGAGGATAGCGCCGACGGTCCGGCGGCGCATTACCGGGTTGAACTATTTCGTCGTGATGCTCTCGGGGCTCGCCAGCGGGTGGCTCGGGCCATTCCTGCCGCAGATCGCCGCCGCCGAGGGGGTCACCCTCGAACGTGCCGGGCTGATGGTGAGCGCGGTCTTCGCCGGATTCCTGCTCGCCATGCTCCTCGCCGGGTGGGTGGTGGGGCGGTGGGGCGGGGGCGTCGGCCTGGCGCTGGCGGCGGCGCTCCTCGGGGGCGGCTGCCTGGGCGTGGCCGCGGCCCCGAACTTCGCCGGCGTGCTCATGGCGGCGCTGCTCATCGGCCTGGGCAGCGGGCTACTCGATGTCGCCGGCCACGCCACGACCGCCGCGCTCAACCCGGAGCGGGTGGCCGCCGCGCTGAACGCCCTCAACGTCTTCTACGGCATCGGCGCCTTGCTCGGGCCGCTCATCGTCGCCCTGTCGCTGCGCGGCCACGTCCCGTATCGCGTCGCCTACGCGTGCGCCGGCCTCGCCGCCGGCGCCGCGTCCCTGATCCTGCTCGCAATACCGTTCCCCCATGTGCGTGATGCGGCGGCACGCCCGGGGGAGCAACCGCTGCTCGCGAGCCGCGCCCTGTGGCTCCTCGGCCTGACCCTCGTCGGCTACATCGGGCTGGAGGCGGGCTTCAGCGCCTGGCTCTTCCCTTTCCTGCGCGAGGTCGGCGGCTTCGCGGAGACGTCGGCCGCGCGGGGCGTCTCGCTCTTCTGGGTTGGGCTGATCGGCGGCCGCGTCCTCCGTGGCCGGCGCGCGGCGCGCGGCGCGCTCCGGCCGCAGACGCTCGGCTCGGCCGCGTTCGCCGCCGCGTCGCTCCTCCTCCTGGCGCGCGGCCCGGCCTGGCCGCCACTCCAGTTGATGGCGATCCTCGCGATCGGGTTCGGATGCGGGCCCCTCTTCGCGAACACGATCACCACCGGCGTCGCGCTGTTCCCACACCGGGTGGGCGCCATGACCGCCGCGATCATCGCCATCGGCAGCCTGGGGGGCATAGTCGTTCCCCGGCTGATGGGGCACGCGCTCGCCATGTCCGGGCCGCGCGCCGCCATGCTCATCGCCTGTGCCGCCGCGATGCTGCTTATTTGCTGCTATTGGTCGGTCGCCCCGCGCTCCTCGCGCAGCGGGACCAACTGACGGCCCGCATGGTTTGCAATTCACCCCCAGATCCGAGGACAGCGTTATGCCTGTGCCGGCAGTTACCCCGCGCCGCCGTGGTTCGGCGGTTTTGACGTCCCGGAAAGCACCGGCAGCCGCACCGCGCCGGGTTTGGCTGCACCAGGGAGAGGGTCGGCGTACGCCGACCGGGGGCACCGACCCATTTTTCCAGCGATAGCAAGGGAAACACCGGTAGCCCCGGACGGGCTCGAACCGTCACTCCCGGAGGAAAGGGATTTTAAGCTCCGCGTGACGCCCGCCACGGGCCTCCACACGACTCCACGATCCCCGCCGCACCGGGGCAAGACGCCGACCCGCACCCCGCCACCTTCCACCGGATTCCACGGGCCTGGCTGCACCGTCGGCTGCACTGCAGGAACGAGGTGACACGCACCCGCGCGCCGTAGGACCACGACATTCAGAGCCGGCGACATCACCGTGTCAAGGCCGGGAGGGCGGAAGTCATTCCTATCACTTCCGCCGGTACACGTTTGACAGCGGCTTTCGGGGCGGCCCGCTGGCCGTGCTATACTCGGCCGTACCTGTCCCGTTATCCACGCCGTGAGGCTATCGATGGTCGACGTCACCCCCCTTCCCGTCCCCGCCCCTGTGCATCTGCTCGTCGAGCACGAGGGGGCGCGGGTCTTGCTGTGCGCTCTCCTGGCCGTAACCATGGCCGGTCGCGGCAGGCGGCGGTATCGCGTGGACGTCCCCCCGCCCTTGACAAGGCGATGGCGGCCATGACGCTGCTGGAGCGCGAGTCGGTCCTCACGGAGCTGGGCGAGCGCCT
>DATCMP010000037.1:0-7162 GCA_036563365.1 Thermomicrobiales bacterium | reverse complement strand
CCGATGCAAGCTGTTAGAGCAGGCCGTTGTTGAAGGCGAATGCGGTGGCATCCGCCTTACTGTGCGCTTTAATCTTCTTGTAGATGTTGGCGATGTGGCGCTCGGCGGTGCGAACACTGAGGTAGAGTCTGGTGGCGATCTCGCGGTTGCTGAGCCCCGCGGCGATCAGGGCAATACCTCGATCTCGCGCACGGTCAGCCCTGCGGGTGGTGGACCGCCCTGCGTCGTGGGGGAGGATACCACCAGCCTGGGCATCGGCGCGGCCTGCGCCGCTTCTGCTCCGGGACGAGGCACGATCGTGCCCAAAAATTATTCTGGCCGGTTTTCGTCTCTATCCAATCCAGATGACATGACAAGATATTGTCATGCGAAGGCCCGGAACTGTTACTATCTACTTCGCCACCTCGGTATGTATCCTGGACATGACCGATATTGTACGCACACTCGATCAAGGCTGCAACGGCACAGATTCGGTATTGCGTATTCGATGGAGTGACAAGATTCGGTCGGGTTGTGGGCGCTCGCGCCCAACGGTCGTACGGAACGGAAAGGATCGGCTTGATGTTTCGCGAACGGCGGTTGTCGGTAGGGACGGTGGATTTGAATTGCGCCATCGCCGCGGAGGCGGGACCGCCTCTCCTCCTCTTGCATGGCGTGACGGGTCGTTGGCAGACCTGGCTATCGGTCATGCCGAGCCTGGCCTTGCGCTGGCAACTCTATGCGCTCGATTTACGTGGACACGGCGCGTCGGGGCACAAATCAGCGGCGTATCGGATCAACGACTACGCGGATGATGTCGCGGCGGTGTTGCAGCGGGAGATCGGTGCGCCCACGGTGCTCGTCGGACATTCGCTCGGCGCGATCATCGCCACCGCCGTCGCCGCGCGCGTGCCGGACCGGGTGCGCGCGGTGGTGCTGGAGGACCCGCCCCTCGCCGCGTTCCGCCACGAACGACTGCGCGAGCGACCCGAGCACGCGGGCTTTGTGGCGTTGCGCGATCTGGCGAGCGAAAAGCGGACACCCGACGATTTGTTGACGATCCTGTCTGCCCGCCGACCGGAACTGGACCGGGCGGGCGTGCGAGCCTGGGCGACGGCGATCGGGGCGCTCGACCCGGACGTCCTCACGATGATCGTGGAGGACCGGGCGAAGGCGGGGTACGACCAGGATGACTGCTTGCGCCGGATCGGCGCGCCAACGTTGCTCTTGCAGGGTGAGCCATCCCTCGGTGGCGCACTGGCGGATGAGGATGCGCGGCGAGCAGTTGGCCTCCTCGTTGGCGGTACATACGTCAAGCTGCCTCATGTTGGTCACGGGATCCACACGGCGGATCCTGCTGGCTTCTGCCGCATCGTTCATGACTTCCTCGAAACGCTCTGACGTACCGCGTGCGCTGCGCTTTGGCGATGACGGCGGTTGAATCGCAGAGCGCACTGAGACGAAGGGTGCGGGGATAACGGGAGGATGATCAGAGGGGCCACGCTTCGTTGTCGGCGGCGGGTGTTCGGTCAGCCCCTCGGGCATCGGCCTGGTGCCACAATCGTGCTAGACGAGGGGAGCCCCGACCGATCGGCCGGGGCTCCCAGGGCTGTCATTTTTGGGACGGCGCTCGTGCGATTACCGCTCGGCGATCGATGTGTAGTGCAAATTGCTCGGGCCGACGTATTCGGATTGTGGGCGGATGATCCGGCCACCCGCGCGATGTTCCAGGATGTGCGCGGTCCAACCGGCGGTGCGACCGATCGCGAACGTGGGGCTGAAGAGATCGGGCGAGAGACCGAGTTCGCGCAGCAGGAGGGCGGTGTAGAACTCGACATTGGTATTGAGGTTGCGACCCGGCTTCGCCTCTTGCAAAACCTTGACCCCCGCCTCCTCGACCGCCTTCGCGAGTTCCAGCGCCGTCCGCTCGTCGGTCTCGTCCGCCAGCCCGACGGCCGCCTGGTACAACACCTCGGCGCGCGGATCGCGCACCTTATAGACCCGGTGTCCGAAGCCCATGATCCGCTTCCCCTTGGCGAGGGCGTCCTTCATCCACGCTTCGGCCCGATCGGGTGTGCCGATCTCTTCGATCATCGTGAGGGCCGGGCCGGGCGCGCCGCCATGCAGCGGGCCTTTCAGTGCGCCGATCGCGCCGGTGACGGCGGAAACCATGTCGGAGGCGGTCGAGGCGATGACGCGCGCCGTGAAGGTCGAGGCATTCATCCCGTGGTCCGCGACGGTGACGAGATAGGTGTCGAGACCACGGACCTTGCTCTCCTCAGGCAGTTCGCCGGTGAGGCCGTAGAGGTAGTTACCGGCGATCCCGAGATCGCCACGCGGTTCGACCGGCTGCTGGCCGTTGCGGAGGCGCTGATAGTTGGCGATGATGATCGGGACACGGGCGACGAGCATCGTGGCGCGCGCGATATTCTCCTCGCGCGACTCGTCGTCATGGCCCTTGTCGTCAGCGGTGAGGGAGGCGACGGCGAAGCGCAAGGCGTCCATCGGTCCCATACGCTTCGCCGCCAGCTTGATCGCCGCGACCGTCTCTTCGGGGAGCTGGCGATAGCTGGCAAGCTCATCCTTGAACTGCGTGAGTTGCTGCGTCGTCGGTAATGAACCGTGCCAGAGAAGGTAGGTTACTTCCTCGAACGTGGCGCGACCGGCCAGTTCCTCGATGTCGTAACCGCGAACGGTCAGGCGACCGATTTGCCCTTCGACTTCGCTCATCTCCGTATTGGCGACGACAACGCCTTCAAGGCCGCTCGACGCCGGGGTTTTCCCGCTGCTCGTTGTTGACACGATAACTCCCTCCTGCTTAATCGGTGTAGGGAGCGCGCTGCGCTGCGCGCGACGTCATACCCTTTGATGCTAAGTGTATCACCGTTCGAGGTGTGGGCGAAAATTCGCGCCCCAACGCGGAATCATGATCACGCTCTCCGCACATTATCTGCCAAGGACAAGTTGGGCGATCCTTGCTAATCGCAATCGCTCGATCCGCATACCGGTCAACTCGTTCAGTCCGTTGTGAACGCTGTCTGCCTGAGTTCGACCGCGTCCCTGGATGGTCGCCAGATATAACTCACCCAACGACCATAGTCGCGGAACCCGAGCCGCCGATAGAGTGCGTAGCTGTCGGGGGTGGCGGTCAGTACCGCCAGTCGGTAACCACGCAGCCGGGCTTGCTGGAGGGCTTGGCTGACGAGCGCCGCGCCGATGCCACGTCGTCGTGCTGTAGGCAGAGTCATGACGTGTTGCACCGACACGACCCCCTGGGCGTAAAACAGTTTGGCCGTTACCACCGGCACACCATCGAAGAGGCCGAGATAGTAGCGCCACGGCGCTGTCGCCGATACGCCAAGCCTGGCATAGACGGCGCGACAATGCTGACGGGTCGGCTCGGGTACCGTCGCCATCCAGACATCCGTCCAGCGTGTCAGTGCCTCCGCATCATGCACGGGGGCTGCGACGAAGCCCGCTGGCGGCGCGGGCAACTCTGGCATCTCCTGTAGATTCAAGGCCATGCACGGCTCGTCGGCGAACGGTCGCAATCCCTGATCGTGGAGGAGCATATCGAGATTGCCGCGAGTTGCCGTCGGGCCGATATGCCAGAGGAACGGGAAGTTGTGGGCGGTGAGGTCGGCGAGTATCGCCGCCGCGTGCTGCTGCGGCGCGTGCACAAGTTTGGCCCCGACTACGCCGTTGAACCACGGTTCGGGAATACCCGACACAAACCAGGTTACATCGGGTTCCGTATGCACAATGCCGCCAGGGAGCGTGCCATAGGGGAGATAATAGGCTGAGAGGTTCGCTTCGATCGCGTCGATGATCCTGGACGTGGTCATGTCAGTGAGGATTGTACTCATCGGTAGCATCGCTAGCTGAACGGAGCACAAGCGTCATATCGGTCAAGATGCCGGTACTACCGTTGCGTGCGACGCACAGGTGGCATCGTTAGCGATCGTCCCGGCTGCGGCGATTCGGTTTGGTTGGTCGTGGCCCCTCCAGGGGCAGATTAAGCGGGATTGTCTTGCCCGCGATCAACCCGGCACGGTAGCCGTCGGCGCGACGTGGTCGGCTCGGACCGCTGTCTTCACGTCGCGTGGGCGGCTTCGTGTCGTCATCGGCATCGGGGCTCAAGCCGGGGAAATACTCTTTGTACGCCTCTTCGAGTTCCTGGTCTTTCCGCACCACCAACGCCGCCGACTGCTCGTTCGCGGCGATGTCGCGCTGGCGCTGTTCGGCGAGGCGCTGGGCCACGGTGCGAACCGCACCCAGGTAAAAGCTGCGCTTCCAGGCGCGATTCTCTTCCTCGTCGAGGGTGTGCTCCGCTTTGACGCCGATGTCGGCCAGGCGCATGATGTCGCGCACGAGAAAGTCGTAGAGGTGCTTCACGACAGTGACGTTGTGCGGCTCGCCGACGATGCCGACTTCGCGCGTTCCCTGATAGCTGACGCCCCGGCAGAAATTATTGCGCGCCACCGCCGCGAGCAGCCGCCGCCGCCAGTGCATCCACCCGCCGCTGTCGAAGCGGTCGGCGACATAGGCGGAGTTGCCGCCCTCTGTCGCCGCCTCGACCATCGCCATACTGAGGTTGTGGCGGAACAGCAACTCCTGGGCTTTGGTTGCCGCCAGCGCCGCTTCGTTGGGGTTCTGCGATGAGGTCAGGGCGAGCAGCTTCTTGATTCGTTCGACAATCCGATCGATATCCTGCGCTGCGGTCATTGAATCTCCAGTATTTCAGCTCTCGGTGTAGGTTGTTTATGCGTGCTCAGCGCCGTGATGCAGACCCGTCTCTACCGCCGATGAGAAAGTTAAGTGGCGATACCTCGTCGCCTTTGTCACGCTGTGTGCGCCGAGGCGGGTCTTCGTACAGCAGGCGAGCAGCCGGGAATGGGAAGATTCAGCGTGTAGATGCGACGCCGTGTCGGCGTCGGTGCGGATATGCACCGCCGTTCGGCGGGCTACGACGTATGCTACAGCACACTATGATACCGCGAGTCTGTGCGGAAAACACCGGACTTTCGGACGATGATTTACCCCCAACCGGTGCGGTATACTTAATGATACAGCCTGCATCAACATCATTTGCTCGCCAGGGGGACCAGCGGAGATCACGCTTGTGGACATGTCGGCGACCTCTCCGCTCGACCTTTTCTCGAGTCCTGATCGGGGCAGAGCGGGTGACTGTACCAACGATCAGTGTGGGCGCGTTCGGTTATCGGTATGATGTCGGCGGTGTGTTGTCGGCGATTACACAATCGGCGGTTGGTTGAACGGTTGAGCATGGTTGGGCGCGATGTGCGAACTGGCAAACAAGCGCTATAGTCACGATGGGATGAGCTTCAAGGGGTTCATCGCGGGTCCGTCCTTGCCGTATTGCGCCCATTTTTCGGGTTCGCAGTCAGGCGTTGACGGACGGGAGGGCGATCGGGCGCGATGATGCGCCATGCCAACCGGTAACGCACACCGATAGCGGACAAACGAAACAGACGGTAAACGTCGTGGGCCAGTCGGAACAGGCCACGGCGTTGTTGTTTGTCCGCCGCCATCCGGCCTGCCACCTGTCCGATTGGCCTGTTGCCCCATCGCTTGCGCTACAATCGGTCGCGATGGTGACAGGAGAAACCGGGATGCTGATCGCGCGACTTGACAACGTGGAATTGAGTTACGGCACGCGCCGTATCTTCGCGGGGCTTGACCTGAGCCTCAACGATGGTGAGAAGATCGGGTTGGTGGGGCCGAATGGTGTCGGCAAATCGAGCCTATTGAAACTCCTGGCCGGCCTGGAACGGGCCGCCGGTGGCGAGCGAATCCTGCGGCGCGGCGCGAAGGTCGCCTATCTGCCGCAGGAGTACGCCGGTGATGGTGCGCCGAGCGCGTTCGAGGAGGTGCTGCTCGGGCGACCCGATCTCTTGGGACTCGAACGCGAGTTGGAACAGGTCGAGGCTGCGCTGGCCGACCCCGCGTTGGCCGACGATTTCGAGGTCTTCGGTCGCGCCCTCGATCGGCAGGCGGCGACGTTGGAAGCGTACGAGAAAGGCGATGGGCCGCGCCTGCGGAATGATGCGCGCGGCCTGCTGGAACGCCTCGGCCTCGCCATCTCGGCGCAGGAGCAGCCGCTGGCCGTCCTCAGCGGCGGCCAGCGCAAGCTCGTCGGCCTCGCGCGCTGCCTGATCGCGCGGCCCGATCTGCTGCTGCTTGATGAGCCGGACAATCACCTCGACCTCGCGGGGAAGGAGTTGCTGGAAGCGACCCTCGGCAGCTTCACCGGCGCGGTGGTGATGGTCTCGCACGACCGTTACCTGCTCGATGACACGATCGGACGGATCGCGGAACTCGATGGCGGGCGGTTGACGATCTACGAGGGGAACTATTCGAGCTACGTGACCCAGCGCGAACTGGCCCTGTTGCGCCAACAGGAACAGTTCGTGGCGCAGCAGAAAGAGATCGCGCGGCTGGAAGCGGCGATCGCCCGGTTCAAGCTCTGGGCGAGTATTGTCATCGACGAGCGCCACATCAAGCAGGCCCGCAACAAACAGCGCCAGATCGACCGGATGGACAAGGTCGAGCGCCCGGTGCTGGAACGGCGCAAACTCGGCCTCGCCTTCCGTCCCAGCCAACGCGGCGGCCAGAAGGTGATCGAGGCGCGGCACCTGGCGAAGAGTTTCGCTGAGCACCTGGTTCTGCTCGATGCCGATTTCACCCTCTGGCGCGGTGAGCGGATCGGGATCGTCGGGCCGAACGGTGCCGGGAAGTCGGTGCTGTTCAGCCTGCTCCTCGGGGCTGACACCCCAACCGAAGGTGAGGTCTGGGTCGGGCCGTCGATCACGATCGGCTCATACGCGCAGGGGCACGAGACGCTGGATCTGTCGCAACGGACGATCGACTTCGTGCGTAGTCTGCGACCGATGCACGAGGATGAGGCGGTCGGGATCCTGGGGCGGTTCCTCTTCACCTACGGGCAGGTGCGCGAGCCGATCGGGCGGCTCAGCGGTGGCGAGAAGAGCCGCTTGCAGCTCTTGCGGCTGATGATCGGCGGGTTCAACTGCCTGCTGCTCGATGAGCCGACGAATCACCTCGATATCGCCGCGACCGAGGTCTTGGAGGCGGCGATCGACCGCTACGACGGCACGGTGGTGACGATCTCGCATGATCGTTACTTCCTGGATCGGATCTGCAC
>DATCMP010000020.1:0-10001 GCA_036563365.1 Thermomicrobiales bacterium | reverse complement strand
GGGCGAGAACGAAGCGATCGCCAAGCGCCCCTTCGTCGGACGTGCCGGGCAACTGCTCAACCGCCTTCTCCAGGACGCCGGAATCGACCGCAAACAGGTCTATGTCACCAACGTGGTCAAGGTGCGCCCGACCGCCGATGGCCTCGGCGGCAGGCTGAAGAACCGCGCCCCGCGCGTCGGCGAGATCAAGGAAGGGCTCGCGATCCTCCTGCCCGAACTGGCGCTGATCGCTCCCGCCGCGCTGATCCTCTTCGGCAACACCCCCGCCAAGGCGCTGATCGGCAAGGCGTTCGCGATGGGCGCGAATCGCGGCACCTGGTTCACCACCGTCGCGGACATCCCCGCCCTCGCCACCTATCACCCCGCCTACATCCTGCGCCTCGAAGGCGAAGACTTCGACCGCACCCGCCAGATCGTCGTCAACGATCTCGTCACCGCCAGCGCCGCCCTCGACGCGCCGCCCACGGCGCAAGCACTCGGATAGGGATGTCGGTCGCTCACCCGCGCCCGAGCGCAGCGCGACATCGCAGCACGAAGCGGTGACGACGCTCGTTCGCCAGCGGCGAACGAGTACAGCGCCCAGTTCCGGTCACGGCTGTCCCCATACGCGCATGCTACGTGCTTGCCCCCCCGCCACCGAAATACCCCGCTACCAGCTCCAGCAACGCCCGGTCCGCCGGGCCGAACGCCCCGCGATGCGCGCTCGCGACCACCAACGCCCCCGCACCCCGCCCCCCGCGCCCGAGCGGCAGCGCGATCACCGCGCGCGTATCGGCGGTCAGGGCGTCCGCCAACGGCTCTCCCCGCGCATCGTTCAGCACCAACGGTTCCGCGCCCGCTGCCCCGGCCAACCCCGGCAACAGCGGCAGCCGCTGTGTCGCCGGTGCGACCGCCCCCGACCATGCCGCCAGTTCCAGCGCAACCCTCCCGACGCGATAGATCCCCACCCAGGTGTAGGTCGGCACCGCCTCGTGCAGGATCGCGCACACCGGCGCATACCACCGCTCGCCCCCCCGCCCGGTCACGAAAAGCGCCGCCAGACGCTCCTCCGCCTCCGCATACGGGTCCGGCCCGCGCAACGTCGTCATCACACGCCCTCCCCCGGTTCCCGCCCTGAGCGATCGGCCCGCCGAGATCCCCGCCGACGACCAACCGGCGCATCCCCCTCGCTGTCGCGCGATCGTGGCCTTCACCCAGTCGTCAAAGTCGCGGCCCATCTCCCGCCACAATTCCCCCTTCACAATCCGCCGCCGAAATCGTATCATCCCACCATGCAACACAGCGGCGACTTCATGGACGACCCCGCGAAAAATACCCCCTCACCGCCAACACAAGCGTCACGCGACGGGGCGACACTATCGCCGTTCGCGCGCTTGTTACGTCGGCATCGCCTCGCCGCGGGGCTTTCCGTGCACGAGCTCTCCGCCCGAAGCCGCATCGGCGCGCGCACGATCGAATACCTCGAAGGGGGCCGGACCCAGGCCCCACGCCAGGCAACCCTCCGGCAACTCGCCGGCGGCCTCGCGCTGACCGGCCACGCCCGGCGGCACTTCCTCGAAGGCCCGTACACCGAGCAGCCGGTGGATACGCCACCGCGCCACAATCTGCCCCATCCCCTGTCGAGCTTCATCGCGCGCACCCAGGAAATGCGCGATCTCGAACGCCTGCTCCGCGGCACGACGCGCCGTCGCCTGATTACCCTCAGCGGACCCGGCGGCATCGGCAAGACCCGCCTCGCCCTCGCCGCCGCCGCCGCCATGCTCGGGCAATTCCCTGGCGGCGTCTACCTCCTGGACCTCGCCCCGCTCGAGCCGACATCCTGGCTCGAATTCTCCCTTGCGAGCGTCCTGGAAGTGCGCGTCGATAACCCCGCCTATCTCGGCGAGATGCTCGTCGCGCGGCTCCGGGAACAGCGCACGCTGCTCATCTTCGACAACTGCGAACACCTGCGCGAGCCGGTCGGCGCGCTGATCGGCCGCCTCCTCGGCAACGCCCCGAGCCTGCAAATCATCGCGACCAGCCGCGAGCCGTTGGGCCTGAGCGGGGAATTGGTGCGGCGGATACCGGCCCTCGCCCTCCCGCCGCTCGCCGCCCCCGCCGCGCCCGCCAGCGCCCAACTCGCCGCCATCGCCGCGAGCGAAGCGGCGCAATTCTTCATCGTCCGCGCCAACCTCGTCGCGCCCGGCTTCACCCTGACCGCCGCGAATGCCGTGCCGGTCGCCGCGATCTGTCGCCGCCTCGACGGCCTGCCCCTCGCGATCGAACTCGCCGCCTCCCAGCTGGTCGAGCTCCCCGTCGCGACCCTCGCCGCCGAACTCGACCGCGCCCTCCACGCGGGCGGTGCCCGCCGACGCGGCGGCCCCGATCGCCAGCGCACGATGCGCGCGACCCTCGATTGGAGCTACGCCCTGCTGAGCCGCGATGAGCGCGCCCTGCTCCGCCGACTCGCCATCTTCGCGGGGGGCTGGACCGCCGCCGCCGCCGCCGTCTGTGACGACGACGATCGCCCCGCGACCGCCCAAGTCCTCGCCGCATTGGTCGCCAAATCGCTCGTCAACCGCGAGGCCGGGCACGACGACGGCGCGGAGACGGCCGTGGGCGCGGACAGAGCGGACAACTACCGCTACCAGTTGCCCGAAACGGTACGCCAGTACGCGCGCGATCGGCTCCGCGAAGCCGACGAAGAAGCCCCCCTCGAACGCCGTTTCTGCGATTGGGCGATCGGCGTGCTGGAAAGTGTCGCCACGCCGCTCGACGGCGGCCCGGAAGGTGCCGCCTGGCTGGATCTGATCGCCACGGAATTGACCAACCTCCGCGCCGCCCGCGAGTGGGCCTTGGCGCACGATCCCCAGCGCGCCCTCCGGCTCATCAGCGCGACCTGGCCCTACGCCTTCGCGCGGCTCGGCCACGATACCGGGCGCTACCTGTTGCGGCGGGCGCTCGAAGTGGCCCCCGGCCCCTCGCCGTGGCGGGTGGCGGCCCTGCACGGGCTCGGCTTCCTCACCCTCTTCGAGAATATCCCCGCCGGGCGGGCCTATCTCACCGAGGCGCTCGCGCTGGCCGAGGCGACCGGCGATCAGGCCCGCCTCGCCGCCCTCCGCTGGCAACTCGCCTTCGCCTGCATCACCGGCGGCGACATCGCCGCCGCCGAAGGGCACCTCGCCCTCGGCTGGCCCGCTATCGAGGCCGCCGCGCACCCCGGACGCCGCAGCCCCTACCGGATCGTGCGCGGCTTCATCGCCGCCGCTCGCGGCGAGTTCGACCGGGCCGAAGACGAGCTCACCCGCGCCGAAGCGGACGTGACCAGCGCCGATCAGCCCCTGTTCCGCTGCATCATCCTGGCCCGCTTCGGCGCGATCCAGCTGCGTCGCGGGAACCTGACCGCCGCCGAAGGGTGCTTCACCACCCTCGGCACCCTCGCCGCGTCGCTCGGCTCCTGGTTCTACCGTTTCCTCGGGCGTTCGGGCCTGGGCCAGGTGCGCGAATGGGCCGGCGAGTACGCCACCGCCGCGCTCGACTATGCCGACGCCCTCGCCATCTCGATCGAGTCCGGCGGGAGCAACCTGGAGCGCGCGATGATCCTCCTCGGGCAAGGGCGCGTGGCCCTCCGCCAGGGGGAACCGGCACTCGCGCTCGCCCATCTCGAAGCGTGCGACACCCTCGTCACCCAACTCGCCCACGATGCCCTCCGACGCGAACTCGCCGCCCCGTACGGCTTCGCCCTCTGGCACGCCAAGCAGTTCGCCCGCGCCGCCGCGCAATTCGATGACGCCCTGACCCGCAATCACCCCGGCGACCCGAGTACCCTCGCCCGCACCCTGGACGGCCTCGCCTGCCTCGCCTTCGCCACCGGTGCCGCCGTCCCCGCCGCCCGCTGGCTGGCGAGTGCCGCCGCCCTGCGCGAGGAAGCGGGCCTGCGGGTGCGCCCCGCCGAGGCGGCGGTCATCGCCGCCGCGCACGCCGCCCACGCCCGTCACCCCGGCAACGCCACCACGCCTATCCTCGCCCCGCCCCTCCCACTCGCCGAGGCGATCGCCAGCGCCCGCGCCTGGCTCGCCCAGATCCGCGACGCCTCCCCCGCCATCGCCGCCGACTAGCGTGCCTCCACGTCACGGGGAGGGGGACGAGGAACGGATGAACACAGAGACGCCGAGGAAGAGAGAGCGTCGCGGAGTGGACGGGCTCTCGTATTCTCGGTCCCTCCTCCGCGATCCTCGCCCACCTCCTCTATGGTGAAGTCGTTTTCTCTCGTCCCTGCTCTGCGGCGCTCCTTCCCCTCGGCGTCTCTGCGTTCCCCGTTCCCGCTCCCCGTTCCCTCCGTGTCTCCGTGCCTCCTGTTCACCGTCCCCTATTCGTCATTCGTCACTCCCCGCCTCGCCCACCACGAACCCACACCCCGCCGCCAAATTCGCCATCGCCTCGGCTGTGCGCGCGTTGTTGAGGATCAGGTAGGGCAGCGAGATCGGCAGCGACTCCCACCCCGCGAACCCCGCCCGCGCCAACTCCCGGATCGCCGCCCGCGTCCCCGCCGCCAGGGTCGCCGCCGGAACCAGCGGTGCTAACGCCTCGCGCCACTGTCCGAAATACGCCGCGCTGAGTCGCCCGCTGCCGAGCACCCGCTCCGTCGGCTCCGCGCCGTCGTGCAGGAAGAGCGGGCGCAGATCCAGCCCGCGCCGCGACAACCCATCGGCCATCCACGGCTTCATATTGCCGAAATAGGCCAGCGGCGGCTCCGGCAGCGCCTGATCGCGCCAGAACGACTGCGCGAACATCTCATCGAAGCCGCGCTCCTCCACATACGCCGCCTGCGCCAGGCTCAGCGTCCCCGCGGCCACCAGCGCGACCAGCTCCTCCGGCTGCCGCACGCAAATCCGCCCGAACTCCGCCACGCGGCGTTCCGGCGTCGCCCCGGCGTCCAGCCCCAGCCCCGGCCCGAAGGCGAAGCGGAGCAGTTGCAACGTCGGCACGCTGCTCGCCGCATCCCCGATTGCCTCGGTCAGCAACGTCTCGCGCACCCCGCGCACCGTCAGCATCGTCGCCAGCGCCACCAGCCGACCATCGGCCGCGCGCGTGCAGAGGAGATAGACGCGGCTCTCGTCGCTATACGCCGCGATCAGCCCCCACTTGCAGCGCTCGCGCTGCCGCGCCCATTCCTCCGCGAATGCCACCGTCCCCGGCGTCACCCCGAACGCCGCCCCGAACGCCGCCGCGCTCGGGTACGACAGCCGCAGATACGGCTCCGCCAGCAGATCGCCGATCGCCTCGCGCATCTCCTCGGTCATCTCCGCCCACAGCCGATTGATCCGTGTCAGTTCGCTCGCCTGCCGCCCCATCGCGCCACCTCCTCGCCATCTCGCCGGGCCGCTCGCCCCGTTAGCAGAGATGACGGCGGTTTCGCCACAATGGGGAAGCACGTCGAGCAGCAAAGAACACCAAACACTCCCCCAGCATCTTCTGCGGGGGGTTATCGCCACGAGGAGCGGTTTTCTACACATGTGTGCGCTTGCTGCGGTTATCTATAGATTGACGACGCTGGGATGGCGGCACAGCCACACATCCGCAGAGGGGCGAAGCCCTGGCTCGCTGACGCGATCTTCTCCGTCGTACTTCGTATCTATGCCCGCAGCGGCGCTTCGTACGTATTCGTCACCCGCCGCTGCCCCACCACGCCGCGAACCGCGCCAGCGCCGCCCCGCCCTGCGCGGCCCACCAGTCGAGATCGCTCGCCACCGCCGCGTCACTCTCGTGGTCGTCATCGGCCAGCCACGGCTGATACCCCGCCGCGCGCAGCGCCCCTTGCGTCTCTGCCAGCAGCGCGTGGGTGAAGAATGCCCGCGCCACATCGCCATTCGGCGCGCCGCGCAACGCGGCCAGCGCGACCGGGATCGTTACCGTCGCGCCCGGCACGAACACCGCCGCCGTGCCGCCCGCCAGGGCCGCGCGCACCTCGCCGCCACGCGCAACGAGCAGATCGGCGGCCCCGGTCGTCAGCGCCTCCGCCGCCCGCTCGGGATTCGCCCACCAGGCGGTGAGCGCCGGGCGGACCCGATCAAGCGCCGCAAATACGCGATCGAGGTCGAGCGGATAGAGCTTCTCCGGCGACACCCCATCGGCGAGCGCCGCCGCCTCCAGCAACCCGACCGGATCGCGCGGGACATACCGCGTGCCGGGGAAGCGGTCGTGCGCCCAGATCGCGCCCCACCCGGTCGGCACCCGCCCGCCGAACGCCGCCGGGCGTGCGCCCGCCACCAGCGTATCGGTCAGGAGCGGCACGCCGAGATCGCGCAACGCGGCGGGGAGATCGGCACCCGGCAGCGCCGCCAGCGCGCCCGGTTGGGCGAACAGGCCCGGCAACTCGCGCCCCAACGCCACCAGGCGCGGGGCATCGAGCACCACCAGATCCCACTCGACCCGCCCGCTGAACAGTTGGCGGCGCAACTCCGCCACCAGCGCATCGACCGGCAGCGCCACCGCCTGCACCCGGCAACCGCTCGCCCGCGCGAACGACGCGAAGGCCGCCGAAGCCAACGCCTCGCCCAGCGCGCCGCCGATCGTCGCGATCGTCAGGAAGCGCCCATCCCAGGTTCGCTCGCTCGCCCCGCCAACCGCGCAACCGCCGAGCAACACCGCCCCGGCCAGCGTCAGCGCTCCGCGAACGGCCACCCGCCGCGAGCAACGCCGAACCGCCGCGCCCTGCTGCGCCCGACTATCCCACGCCAATCGCGTCCCCAGACGACGCAACGAACCCTCCATTGCCATCGGCCCAATACGCTGTTAAGGGTCATGCTAAGAGTTGTACCCCACTCTGGGGCGCCGCAATGTGCGTCCAGAGATTACGCTCACTTGCAATACCCGATTGTGGTCGCGGTCGTCGGCCACCTACCCTTCGTTGTGCTCACTTCCCACCCACAGCCCTCGCCACGACCTCTCGGCTCTTGCACTCGGAAGTGGCAACTGGCACACTCTCAGGGAGCCAACGCTCGCTCTTGCCAGGTGATGGAGGTGGTCGCCATGATACCAGAGCCCGACCATTCGTCATTGCGCTCGATATTCGACGAGGCCGCCGAGCTGTATGATCAGGCCCGCCCAGGCTACCCGACGGCGTTGTTCGACGACCTGGCGGGGTTGGCCTGCTGCGGTCCCGGCTGCCGCGTGCTCGAAATCGGCTGCGGCACCGGGCAGGCGAGCGTGCCGCTCGCCGCGCGGGGAGGTGCCCTCGTCTGCGTCGAACTCGGGTCGAGCATGGCCGCCGTGGCCCGCCGCAACCTCGCCCCCTTCCCGGCCGCCCAGGTGGTGACCGCCGCCTTCGAGGACTGGCCGCTCCCGCCCGAGCCGTTCGACCTGGTCCTGTCGGCCACCGCCTTCCACTGGCTTGACCCCGCCGTGCGCGTGGTCAAGTCGGCCGACGCCCTGCGCCCGGGTGGCGCGCTGGCCACCATCGCCACGTATCACGTCGCCGGGGGAACTGCCGCCTTCTTCGATGAAGTCCAGGTCTGCTATGAGCGCTGGGACCCGGCGACCCCGCCCGGCTTCCGCCAGCCCGCCGCGTCGACGATTCCCTACGACAGCGAGGAAGTGGATCGCTCGGGCCGCTTCGGGCCGACCCAGTTCCGCCGCTACGAATGGGACCGCGCCTATTCGACGGCCAGCTACCTCGACCTGCTGCTCACCTACTCCAACCACCGGGCGCTCGCCCCGGCGGCGCGCCAGGGCCTCCTCGCGTGCATCGCCGAGCTCATCGATGCGCGCTACGGCGGCCACATCGTCAAGCACTACCTGACGGAACTGCGCGTCGCGCACCGCCGCGCGTCGGACTAGGCATCGGCAACCAGCGCCGATCGTGCCATCGTGCGGTGCCACGATGCGTCAGGGAGGTCGCTCTTGCCGACAGTCGATGATTACCTGACTGAGAAACGGCGGGGAGGCTGATCAGCGAAAGGCGGCACGAGCCGAGAGGTCGTGCCGAGGTGGGCCACCCAAATACCTTGTGTAGCGATAGCGCGTGAGGGGCGGGTCCGACGTACAGGCACGCCCGAACTGGTCGACGGTGACAACGATGGTCGGCCCGCGTCGAGGGCGCGACAAGCAGGCCGGGTTCCCGACGGTGAGCGCCGCCCATCCCTGCTAGCCCTCGGGGATCTCCCACTCCAGCGGCAAACCGAACGAACTGAAGACGATGAACGCGACGCACGAGAGCACCAGTCCAACGGGCACCAACGCCGCGAAGACGAGGCCCCACGAGCAGCCGCCGACGACCTTAACCTTCGTTGCGTCACGCGGCTGCCTTTCCGCGGCCATCGACGCCTCGATGATCCGCGCATCGCCACGCCCTGCACACCCGTACCGGTTTATGGTCACCCCTTCGGCTCGTCCTCCGCCGCCAATTCCCCGCGCTCCGCGTGGATCGCCGCGAGTTGTTTCTTGCCCAGCGCATCCAGGCTGGTTAGCCAGCCATCCTTATGCGGGCGCATCGCCTCGATCAACAACTGCGCCACCGCGATATTGCGGAACCACTTCTTATCGGCGGGGATGATCTGCCACGGCGCACGCACCGTGCTGCACTCGCGCAGCGCATCCTCATAGGCGGCGGTGTAGTCATCCCATAGCTCCCGCTCGGCCCAATCGGCGGGCGACAGCTTCCACGCCTTCGTCACATCCTGCTCCCGCGCCAGCAGACGCCGCTCCTGCTCGTCTTTGCTGATATGCAGGAAACATTTGATCAGGATCGTCCCGGTCTCGGTCAGCAACCGCTCGAAGGCGTTGATCTGCGAATAACGCCCGCGCCAGACCTCATCCGGCACCAGCTTATGGACCCGCACAATCAGCACATCCTCGTAATGCGAGCGGTTGAAGACGCCGAGCTGCCCCGCCTGCGGCACCTTCGCGTGGACCCGCCAGAGGAAATCGTGCGCCAGTTCGATCGACGTCGGGGTCTTAAACGTCATCACCTGGCACCCCGCCGGGTTGACCTCCTTCAGCACCCGCTTGATCGTCCCGTCCTTGCCGCTCGTATCCATCCCTTGCAGCAGCAGCAACACCCGGTGCTGCCCCGCCGCGTACATCAACTCCTGCAACTCGGACAATTCCTCGTCCATCTGTTGCAAGATCTCGCGCCCTTCGTCTTTGGTCAGTCCCTGGGTGTCTGCCGGATCGTACCGATCGAGGTGGACCCGCTCGCCTGGGACAACTTGCCGCGCGTAGGTCTTGACCTTGTCGCTCATCGCCCCTCCGTTCCCCCGCGCGCCGCCCAATCGGCGACCGCCCCCTGTACCGCCGCCGCCGCCATCTCCGGCGCATAGGCCCGCTCGGGCGGCATCCCGCCCAGCGCCGCCGTGATCTGTTCCGCCGTCAGCCCCGCGGCCTCGCGCACCGTGCGCCCCGCGATCAGCGTCGTCGCCACGGACGACGCCGCGATCGCCGCGCTGCACCCGAACGTGCGGAAACGCGCCGCTGTCACCCGCTCCCCTTCGACCAGGATCGCGATCTCGATCTGCGTCGGGCCGTCGCGCAAATCGCCGACGCGCCCGCGCCCGTTCGCCTCCGGCAGCCGCCCCAGGTTACGCGGATGCGCGAAATGCTCAAGCACCTGCGCGCTATATGGCTGCTGCACCATCACCACCACACCCACATCACGAGCAGTTCACGCACAAGCCTGGAGATCGCAAAATTGTAGCACGGCCACCCCGCCAGGCCCGCGTAGAGGGGACGATCACCCCAGCGGCTTCACCGTGAAAACCTGCACCTCCGGGCCGCCGCCTTCAAGCATCGTCCGGTCGGTCCACCGCTCCATCACCTCGCAGTGCGTCCCCGACACCGGGATCAACTGCCCGACTTCCGGCAGGCGCGGCACGAAGGTCAGATCCTCCACGATCCGCCCATCGACATTCTCGAAGCGGATCCAGTACCCCTCCGGCTTCCCGGCATCAGCACCCATCGTAACCTCCCGTATCCGCGCCGTTACGCCCGCGCGGTCGGCTGACTGAACGGCGACGCCGCATCGC
>DATCMP010000008.1:0-6250 GCA_036563365.1 Thermomicrobiales bacterium | reverse complement strand
CGCCGTGCGCCTCGCGCTCACGCGGATCGAACCCGACATGCTCGCCGTGCTGCTGGTCGATAAACCGGCGATCGCCTGGGATGCCGTCAACGCCTATCGCGACGCGGGATCGCTCGTCGGCGCGCACAGCTAGTGCGGGTCGGCGCACGGCTTAGGCATGGCGATGCCGCCGGTAGGGCCGATACCGGCCCTACCGGCGGCATCGACGATCCGTCCTCATCCCGCGCGAACGCCGTTCGATACGCGCTCATGCCGCTTCACGACCCCGGTTCCGGCATCGCCGCGCTTCGGACTTCCCCTCCTCCCCCTTAGCTCCGACACCGACCGCGATGGGAGCGGGAAGGAGCAGGGGGGCATCCCACCTTCCTGATACCGCTGTAGTCCGATGCAGCCCCCACGCTCGCCCCTCGCCACGAACGACGTCGTCGTTTACCTGACTGTTGACATTGGTGCGCGGGGATGGCGCGGCTCTTGCGTAGTCTACCCATGTTGTTGAGCCCTACACAGATACGCATTAAGCGGAACGTGGGGGGCGGCGTGGTGGACGTGTCACCGCGATGAAGTCTCGATCCCACAATGCCATTCGATGATGTCCTGTTGCTCGATCGCGATCACGCGGTGAGCGGGCGACGGCATGAGCGTGGCAGGGATAGGGTATATGGGAGTGAGGTAAGGAATGTTCGATTATTTGATTGTCGGCGCGGGGTTCGCGGGCAGCGTGCTCGCCGAGCGGCTCGCCACGCAACTCGACAAGCGCGTCCTCGTCGTGGACAAGCGCCCGCATATCGCGGGGAACATGTACGATCACTACGACGATGCGGGCCTCCTCGTCCACAAATATGGCCCCCACATCTTCCACACCAACTCGCGCGACGTCTTCGACTACCTCTCGCAGTTCACCGCCTGGCGACCGTACGAGCATCGGGTGCTGGCGAGCGTCGATGGGCGGCTGGTGCCGATCCCGATCAACCTGGATACCGTCAACAGCCTCTACGGGCTCCGGCTCACCGGACCCGAGTTGGACGCCTTCTTCGCCGAGCGCGCCGAGCCGCGCGAGCAGGTGCGGACCTCCGAGGATGTGGTGGTCGGCAAGGTCGGCCGCGAACTGTATGAGAAGTTCTTCCGGGGCTACACGCGCAAGCAGTGGGGGCTCGACCCTTCCGAGCTCGACGCCTCGGTGACGGCCCGCGTCCCAACCCGCACGAATCGCGACGATCGCTACTTCACCGATACGTACCAGGCGATGCCGCTGCACGGCTACACCCGCCTCTTCGAGCGCTTGCTGGCCCACCCGAACATCAGCGTCATGCTCAATACCGACTACCGCGAGATCGAGGGGATGATCCCCTATCGCGAATTGATCTATAGCGGCCCGATCGATGCGTTCTTCGACTATCGCTACGGCAAGTTGCCCTATCGTTCGCTCGAATTCCGCTTCGAGACGCACGATCGCGCGACGATGCAGCCGGTCGGCACCGTCAACTATCCCAACGAGCACCCCTACACGCGGATCACCGAGTTCAAATATCTCACCGGGCAGGAGCACGCGAAGACGAGCGTCGTCTACGAGATCCCGTGCGCCGAGGGCGACCCCTATTACCCGGTGCCGCGCCCGGAGAACGCCGCGCTCTACCGGCGGTATAAGGCACTGGCCGAGGCTACCCAGGGGGTCCATTTCGTCGGGCGACTGGCGACATACCAGTATTACAACATGGACCAGGTCGTGGCGCAGGCGCTCAAAACCTTCCGCAATATCGCCGCAAGCGAGACGGTGCCGGGCGCGCCGGTGGCAATCACCGCCCGCGACGCCGCGGGGAAACCGCGCGGCCACGGCATAGCGCCGGCGGATCGGCCCGACACGATCGTGGCTATCGGCGGCACCAAAGCGAAGCCCCCTGTTCCGACACATACCAACGGCGCAGCATTCCGTTATGGGTCGGACGGGCACACGACCGGCCTGGATGGTGCCACCGGGACCGCCAGCGGCGAGGAGGGCAAGTAATGCCACGAGGCGCAATCGGGACGATAGTCCAAGGCGACGACATCCTCTGCTTCTCGCACCTCCGTTGGAATTGGGTCTGGCAGCGGCCCCAACACCTGCTGACACAATTGGCGCGTCAGGGGGGGGCGCGGATCTTCTTCATCGAGGAACCATTGCCGCGCGAAGAGGACCCATCGGACGCCCGGCGACCGAGTTGGCACTACGAGGAGGTCGCGCCCGGGATCATCCGTTGCGTACCCCGCTGTGACGCAGTCTGGCCGTTCTTCATCGACGATGATGGGGTAGATACGCGGGTGATGCGCCAACTCGTGGCCGAGCTTATCCAGCAGCATGCGGTCGTCGAGCCGATCGCGTGGGTCTACAGCCCGCTGACGCTGCCGCTCCTGCGCGATCTGCGACCGCGCGCGACCGTCTACGACTGCATGGACGAGTTGGCCCTCTTCAAGGGTGCTCCGCCCGAATTGCGCTCTCGCGAGGCGGCGCTGCTCCGACAGGCCGACGTCGTCTTCGCCGGGGGACGCGGGATGTACGAGGCGCGGGTGGGGCGGCACCCGAATGTGCATCTCTTCCCTTCCAGCGTCGACCGCGAACATTTCGCGCAGGCGCTCGACCCCGCGACGCCGGTGCCGCCCGATGCACGCCCCGGCACCCCGACCCTCGGATTCTATGGCGTCATCGACGAGCGGCTGGACCGTGACCTCCTCGATGCGGTTGCCGCATTGCGGCCCGATTGGTCCTTCGTGCTGGTCGGGCCGGTGGCGAAGATCACGCCCGAGGATCTGCCACGCCGCCCGAATCTGCATTACCCCGGCCAGCGCAGCTATGCCGATCTCCCCGGTTACCTGAAGGGCTGGGATGTCTCCCTGATGCCGTTCGCGCTCAATGATGCGACGCGCTTCATCAGCCCCACGAAGACGCTCGAATACCTGGCCGCGGACAAGCCGATCGTCTCGACCTCGGTCCCCGACGTCGTCGCCGGGTATCAAGGAGTCGTGCGGTTCGCCGATGATCCCGATACCTTCGTCACCCAATGTGCTGCCGCCCTGAGCGAAACCCCTGCGGATCGCGAGGCACGGCTCACCGCCGGTCGCGACTTGCTGGCTCGCACCTCCTGGGAGGCCACAGCCACCCAGATGCGCGGTCTGGTCGAGGCCGCGATCAACGCTCGCGTGGCGATCGTGGGCAACTAGCGAATCGATTGTACCGTCATCTATTGCGTTCCCGATCGTCCTCAATCTTTCGTTCTGCAAGGAGTTCGTTGCTGCAACGACGGGGGGAGCATGATGAGTCTACGTTGCATGAACGTTTGCGAAACGCGGTACCAAAAGCGCGGATCGTTCCTCGCCTAGCGGCGGAAAGACTGACACTGCGAGACGAAGGAGTAGCGGAGCGCCATGGAATTCTTAACCGGTTTCGAGAGCACCTACATGCCGGGGCATGATGCCGACGTGCTCGGCCTCACCCACCATGACACGCGTTGGCGCGACGATCTGCGCCTCGTCCGCGACAGCGGGATCCGCCGCTTGCGCTACCCGATCCCCTGGCACCGGATCGAGCGCACGCGCGGTCAATACGATTGGTCGTGGACCGACGCGGTCCTGGCGGAGTTGCGTGACCTCGGCCTGGCCCCGATCGTCGATCCGCTCCACCACACTTCGTATCCGCGCTGGCTCACGGAAGGCTTCCTGACGCCCGACTTCCCGGAGGTCTACGCCGCGTTCTGCGCCGCCGTCGCCGCGCGGTACCCCTGGGTGCGCGAGTACACCGTCTTCAACGAGCCGCTGCCGACGACGCTGCTCTGCACCGAGATCGGGGTCTGGCCCCCCGCCCGGCGCGAGCCGGAGGCGTTCTGGAGGATGGTTGTCCAGGTCGCACGGGCGATCTGCCTCTCGACGGAGGTGATCCGGGGCGCGCGCCCCGACGCGCGCTTCATCCATGTCGATACGGCGGAGGGACACGGCGCGCTCGATGAGGAGAGCGAAGGCTTCGTGCGCTACCTCAACCAGCGACGCTTCCTTTTCCACGATCTGGTTCTCGGTCGGCTGGACACGACGCATCCGCTCTGGCCCCATCTGCGCGATGAGGGCGGGCTCATCACGGAGGACCTCGCCTGGTTCCGCGCACACGCGGCGCGGATCGACGTCCTCGGCCTCGACTATTACGCCCATTGTGAGCATCAGTTCCACGTTCAAGGCTCGACCTGTCCGAGCCGCGCGCCGCAAGGCTTTGCCGCGCTCGCGCGCCAATACCATGCGCGCTATGGGTTGCCGATCATGCTGACCGAAACGAATATTCGCGGCTATATTAGCGACCGGATCAGCTGGCTGAAATACATGGTGGGGGAGTGTGAGGCGCTAGTCGCCGACGGGTTGCCGTTCGAGGGATTCACCTGGTTCCCCTTCATCGACTCGACCGATTGGGACACCTTGCTCAACGTGCCGCGCGGGAATGTCGATCCGGTCGGGCTCTACCGGCTGCACGGCCCCGAGCTGGAGCGGCATGGGTCTGAGCTCACGCGCCTCTATCGTGGCCTGGCGCACGGTGAGCTCACCGCCGCCGACCTCCCGGCATACCGCCTCGTCGCGCCGGTCTCCGAGCATCTCGCGGGCTGGCAACCGCACTGGGAGGGGTGGTCCTGGCGCGAGCCGGAGCTCGTGGAACTGCCCGACTGGGCCTGGGCGGTGGCCCGGATGGGTGCCGACATGCGCTTCGCCGCCGGTTAGGCCAGACGACGAAATGGTGGCTCGCGTGACATATCGAGAGGGATTGCAGCAGCCTTCTCCACCACCTCAATAGCGTTACCGCCGCAGCTCCTATTGGATCACGATCGCCAATCTGTAGCTTCACGACACGAAATAGGAGGACCGCGGCGGGTGGTGAAATTCTTCGTTCTCACCACTCTCCGCGGTCCCTGTCTTCGAGTATTCGGTCCATTGCGATGCCTACCGGGCCGTAATCTCGCGCGTGGAATGCACATACCGGTTCCCGTTGACACACTATTCCCGGTTTGTACCCGCTCACAAAGCAGTCGGGAGTATGGGAACACCACCTCCTCCAACGACGCGACGAGCCCAACACCAGTCCGGTGTTGGGCTCGTCGCGTCTATCGTACCTCGCGCGGGCGCTCATGACGTCGCGGCGCTAGGACAGCGTATCCTTGATCTTTTCGGCAACCTTGCCGAGAACCCCCTCGGCACCGCCGGTCATTTGCTGCGCCTCGACGTAACCCTCCGGACGCGGCGGGCCGAGCAGCGGCTCTTGCCCGAGGGGCTTGTTCACGAAGACCGAGAACTGACCCTGACCATCGAGGGACGGCCCCGCGGTCCAGCGGCCCTCCGGTGTCGGCACCTCGTTGACTCCGGTGGAGAAGAAGGCGTAGCTGAAGTCCTTATTCTCCTGGGTCTGGGGGAAACTATTGGGGATCGGCAGCGTACCCGGGTGTCCGCCCAGTTCCTCGATCACGGCCAGCCACTGCTGCTGGTGCATCGTGTCGCGGGCGATCAGGAAGGAGAGCATATCCTTCATCCCGGTGTCGTCGGTCATCTCGTAGAGGCGGCAAGCCAACACCCGCCCGGTAGCCTCGGCGGCCACATTGCTATACATATCGGCCGCGATATTGCCGCTTGCATAGACGTGCGAACCGTTGAATGGGACTCCATTGGCGTCAGCCGCCAGGGCCGAGAAGCCCGCCGACAGGTATTGCCGCGGGTCCATCCCACCGATGATCGCCGCCACGGCGGGGTTCATCGCCGCCTCCTCCTGGAGGTGGACCGGCGCGCCTTCGACGTTGAGCGCCACAGCGGTCGCCAGCATCTGGATATGGCCGATCTCCTCGGTGCCGGTCTCCATGAGCATGTCGCGATACTTGACCGGCCCGCGCGCCCCGAACGACTGGAAGAGATACTGGAGCATCACGCGAATTTCGCCCTCGACCCCACCAATCGCTTGCTGGAGCATCTTGGCGAAGACCGGATTGGGCTTGTCGACACGGACCGGATACTGGAGCTTGTTGTCATGATAAAACACGATGTCCTCCTGATTCCTTGAGCAACCACGACGGTTCCCCGTGGCAGCCCAGCAACGATAGCGGCGAACCGTGAAGGCCGCGTTGCTTCCGTAAATATGATGGTAAACGCACCCGACGCTCCAGTAACCGTGCTGCTACTTCTTCTATCTGGGCGAGCGAACATGAGGAATTCATGAGGAATTATTGAAGGTGGTCAATGCGGCGAAGGGTAAGCAAGCCGA
>DATCMP010000797.1:0-2413 GCA_036563365.1 Thermomicrobiales bacterium | reverse complement strand
GCGACCGCGCCGAGTGTCACACATGCCGCTCGCCACCAATCCTCGGGGTCTTGCTCCGACCAGCCAGGGTGAGGCGTCGCCAGCGGATACTCCGCCGACGCCGCAGCCACAACCGCCCCACGCTCATCCACCGCGATCGTTCGAGCACCGGTCGTCCCGATGTCCAGGCCAAGGAGGATTGGCATACCCCTCTGGGGATAGTCGGCAGTCCGTAGTCCGTAGTAGCTGTGCGGTGGCGTGAAAGAGCTGCGCCAGCAACGAACCTCTACTACGGACTACGGACTACGGACTGCCTTGTCGCTACTTACTCGCCCACAACATCCCGCGCCGGGTGATCTCGCGGGCCTCGGGAACATCGAAATCTTTGGCGACGTGGCCGAGCGACGAGTAGAAGACTTTGCCCGCCCCCCAGCGGCGCTTCCAGACAACCGGCATCACGGTTCCGGCGATCCAAGGGGTGTATGTGCCGTCGAAGGTCGTCGTCGCCAAGACCTCGTTCGACGGATCGACGTGGAGATAATACTGCTCGGAGTGCATCGCGAAGTCAGCGAGTCCGGCGGTGATCGGGTCGTCGTGGTTCGTGATGTTGACCCGGTAATCGATGATATTGCCGGGGTGTGCGACCCACTGCCCGCCGACCATGAACTGATATTTGACGCTGTTACGGAACGAGTCGCCCATCCCGCCGTGCCACCCAGCGATCCCCACGCCCGACTCGATCGCATCGAGCAAACCGCGCTCTTGCTCGGCGCTGATCACATCCTGCGTCCAGATCGGCACGATCAGGTCGAGCTTGGCGAGCTTGGCGGTATCGAGGTAGCTGTCGAGCGTGTCCGACACCTCGACCTCGTACCCCTCATCGCGCAGGATCGGGGCGAAGAGCTCGGCGCACTGGCGCGGCTCATGGCCCGCCCAGCCGCCCCAAACAATCAAGGCCGATCTCATTGCGGGTGTGCTCCTTTCAATAATATGCACTACGGTCTGGCCTTTGATGAGCAGCAGCAGCCGGACACGCCGGGGCCGCCGATTGAAATCGGCGCTAAGTGGCCTGCGGCCACAAAGTCCGGTGAACTGGACTAGGATTGCCGCGAAGCATAGTGCCAGACACCCAGCACCATGATGATGCCGAACCTAGCCTACTTCAGTAGGCTTCGTGGCCATAGGCCACTTAGCGCCGGATTTATCCGGCGACCCACGTCAAGCAAATGCTGCTTACGCTGATAACGGCTCGCCCGCCTCTACCCAGCCACCGATCCCTTCGCCAACCCCTTCGGCAACGCCGCCGGGCGCTCGCAGGTGCTGGTCAGGGTGATATGCTGGCCCTGCTCGGATGACTCCAGCGCGGCGTGCATGATGTCGAGGACGTGGAAGGCGAGCTCGCCGCTGGCCCGGTGCGGGCGATTGTCGATGATCCCCTGCACCATGTCGGCCAGGCCGAGGATACGCGAGTTCGCGTCATACGCCCGCGTCACCGGGATCTCGGTCCACTCCTTGTCCTCGGCACCGCGCCAGCGCACCGGACCGCCGAACGTATTCGGGTCGGGGACGCTGAGGGTGCCGGTGCTGCCGTAAATCTCGATGCGGGGCAGGGAGTGCGACCAGACATCGAAACTGGTGATCATCGTGCCGATCGCCCCGGCGGTGAAGTCGAGGGTCGTGGCAACGTGGGTCGGCGTGTTAACGGTGATCGTCTGTCCCTTGAACGGCTCGCTGCCGATGGTGCGTGTCGGGAAACTCGCCCGCGCCGAGCCGCTGACCCGCCGCACCGGCCCGAGCAAGTTAATCAGCGCGGTCAGATAGTAAGGGGCCATATCGAAGAGCGGCCCGCCGCCGACCTGATAGTAGAAATCGGGGTTCGGGTGCCAGCCCTCCGGCCCGTGACTCGCCAGGAACGCGGTCGCCGCGACCGGCTCGCCGATCTTGCCCTCATCGATCAGTTGGCGGCAGGTCTGGAGCCCCGCACCGAGGAATGTGTCGGGCGCACAGCCGACGCGCACCCCCGCCGCCCGCGCCTCGTCGAGCAGTAATTGCCCTTCTTCACGGCTCAGCGTCAACGGCTTCTCGTTGTAAACCGACTTATCCGCGCGCACCGCCGCCAGGGCAACCGTCGCGTGCGCCTGCGGAACGGTCAGGTTGATCACCACCGTGATCGTCGGGTCGTCCAGGAGTTCCGCCACCGTGCAGGCATGCGGCACACCAAATTCTTCGGCCCGCGCCCGCGCCCGGTCCATATCGAGGTCGGCGCACGCCACGATCTCGAACGTGTCGAACCACTCCCGGTTCTTCAGATAAATCGCGCTGATCGTCCCACACCCGATCAACCCGACCTGGACTTTTGCTGTGGTCATGATCCCTCCGGGGAGAGTCGTGGGTCGTGGGTCGTGGGTCGTGAGTCGTGAGAAGGTTCGCTGAA
>DATCMP010000794.1:0-3412 GCA_036563365.1 Thermomicrobiales bacterium | reverse complement strand
TGCAAGGCTGGGGATCGCCCTGGCTGCTGATCGTCGCCCTCTTCATCGGCGTCGCGCTGCTCGGTGGCGGGCTCAGCCTCTGGCGCGGGGCGGGGCGACTGCCCGATGAGGCGATACCGGAAGTCGATACGACCGGGCGCTGGTTCGTGATCGTCTTCGCGGCGGAGGGGATCGCGATCGGGCTCGCGAGCTATCTCTGCAACGTGAATAACCGCTTTGATCTCTTCTTCCCGATCATGTCGATCATCGTCGGCCTGCACTTCCTGCCGCTGGCCCGCCTCTTCGACGTCAGCTTCTATTATGCGGTCGGGGCGTTCCTCTGCCACCAGGGGATCGTCGCTATCCTTTTCGTACCGGGGACAACCACCCTGGCCGGGCGAGAGATGCTGGGGCGCTCGTTGCTCGTCGGCTTCGGTGCCGCTGTGATCCTCTGGGGGACGGGGTTCACGCTCTGGCGGCAAGGGTCGCGGGCGCTCCATACGGTCCCGCAGCGCTAGCCGCGGAAGCGTTGCGCGACGCTCACCCGCGCTGATCACGCCGCTCCCTGGCCCTCCGATCACCCCCGCGCTGACCATCCGGCCGGCTCGTACGGGCGCTTCGTGCAGATCGTCACAAACCCTCTTGCCACATCCGAACCCGACTGTTACTATTGAGGAAAGAGCCGGAACGGTGCGACGGTGCGATCGTCGCGTTCCCGACAAGGGGGACGCCATTGAACGCCCAAGTGCTCGTGCTCAACCAAAACTACGAACCCCTCAACGTCTGTAACGTGAAGCGCGCCCTCGTGATGGTGATCACCGGCAAGGCTGAAGTCCTCGAGCAGAACGGCCTCGTCCTGCACACGGTCGATGACGATTACCGCGCCCCCTCGGTGATCCGCCTCTCGGCCCTGATCAAGCGCCCGCGCCCGCAAGTCAAGCTGACCCGTCGGGAGGTCTTCATCCGCGATGGTTACGTCTGCCAGTATTGCGGCGTCCATTCGCGCGACCTGACGATCGACCACGTCATGCCGAAGTCGCGCAATGGCCCGCACACCTGGGAGAATCTGGTCAGCGCCTGCAAGACCTGCAACCACCGCAAGGGGGGGCGCACGGCGCAGGAGGCGCGGATGCAGCTGCTGCGCGAGCCGTTCCGCCCGCGCGCCGGGGCATATTACACGATCCAGCGCAAGCTGAGCCAGACGTTGCAGGATGAGTGGTCCAAGTTCATCCCCGGCTTCGAGCCGCTGACCAGTTACAGTTCGCTCTCGTATGGGGGGGAGGACTGACGCTGCGCGCCACGCCGCGATCACGTACAATCCCTCCCGACGGCCCTACTGCATTGTAGGGCCTTCATTCTGCCCGTCTGGCGAGACGATCACCGGCATATGAATATGATGCAACGACCGCGGCGGACAACCGAATTCGCAGCCCTGACGCGGCAATCCCGCCTCGCGCTGCGCCGCGCCATCCCAAGCACCAGCATGAGTTCCGGCCCCTCGTGAGGAGGGGCGTGTGCTGAGCGAATGGCGAATGACGAGTGACGAGTGACGAACGGTCGTAGCCAGTGGCGAGTCATACACCTGAGGGTCATTATCGAACCGACTGACTACTGACTACTGACTACTGGCTACTCACCCTGAGAGGATAAGAAACAATGCTCGATCTACGCTTACTCCGCGAACAGACCGACGAGGTGCGCGAGCGCCTGGCGACCCTCTACATGGAGACGCCGCTCGATGAAATCCTGGCGCTCGATGAGCGCAACCGCGCGATCCTCAGCGAGGTCGAGGAATTGCGGGCGCGGCGCAACACGGGCTCGAAGGCCGTCAGCAAGGAGCGCGACCCGGAGGCCCGCAACCGCCAGATCGCGGAGATGCGCGCCCTCGGCGACCGGATCGCCGCGCTCGACCGCGAACTGGACGAGGTGAAGGGTCGCCTCGACCGGGCGCTGCTGGAGATGCCGAACCTCCCCGACCGCGACGTGCCGGTGGGCAAAGACGACGCAGAGAACGTCATCCTGCGCCATTGGGGCGAGCGGCGGGTCTTCGACTTCACGCCGCTGCCGCACTGGGAGTTCGCGCCCGACCTCGGGATCGTCGACTTCGAGCGTGGGGTGAAAGTCTCGGGCTCGCGCTTCTACTTCCTCAAGGGGCTCGGCGCGCGGCTACAACGCGCGATCATCGCCTGGATGCTCGATCTGCACATCGAGCAGCACGGCTACACCGAGATCTATCCGCCCTATCTGGTTCGCACCGAGTCGCTGGTCGGCACCGCACAACTGCCCAAATTCGCCGATAACCAGTATCACGACGAGCCGTCCGACCTCTGGATGATCCCGACCGCCGAGGTGCCGCTGACCAATATGCACCGCGACGAGATCATGGAGCCGGGGACGTTGCCGCTGAACTACGTCGCCTACAGCGCCTGCTTCCGTCGCGAGCAGTTCTCGGGCGGGCGCGACACCCGCGGGATCAAGCGCGGCCACCAGTTCGACAAGGTCGAGATGGTCCGCTTCGTCGAGCCGGACGCCAGCGACGCCGCGCTGACCGAGCTGGTGCAGCAGGCCGCCGACGTGCTGGAAGCGCTCGAACTGCCATACCGCGCCGTGCAGATGTGTACCGGCGATCTCTCGTTCACGGCGGCGAAGAAGATCGACTTGGAAGTCTGGGCGCCGGGCTGCGACGAGTGGCTGGAAGTGTCGAGCTGCTCGAACTTCCGCGACTTCCAGGCCCGTCGCGCCAATATCCGTTTCCGCCCGGAGGCGGGTGCGCGCCCGGTCCACCCGCACACGCTGAACGGCTCGGGCCTCGCCCTGCCGCGCACCCTCATCGCGATCATGGAGAACTATCAGCAGGCCGGTGGCACCTTCCTGGTCCCCAAGGTTTTGCAGCCGTACATGGGCGGGCGGGAAGTCGTGAGTCGTGAGTCGTGAGGACCGCCCTCACCCTGGCCTCGCGCCCGGATGAACCGGGTGTATCCTGCGGCAAGTCAGGGCAATGCCCGGATGAACCGGATACCATCCGCTCGGCACCCCCTCTCCTCGAATGGGGAGAGGGGGAACGACGATAGGGCCGGAGGCGAACCCCAACCCTCCCTCTTTCGGGGAGGGTCGCCGCCGCAGCGGCGGGGAGGGGTCAACTCACCTCCACAACACTACCACGAAGGAGACAAACCCGACGATGACTGGCGACGTACTCAACGCCGAAGCGCGGCGGCATCTGCCCCTCGGCGGCACCTACAACGTGCGCGACATCGGCGGCTACGCGACGACTGATGGGCGCACGACCCGCTGGCGTACCCTCATCCGCTCAGACAGTCTCCATCGCCTCGCCCCGGAGGCGCCACACACATTGCTCGACCTCGGGCTGCGGACGATGATCGATCTGCGCCGCCCCGCCGAGACGGTGCAGTACCCGAATCTCCTCGCCACC
>DATCMP010000793.1:0-5935 GCA_036563365.1 Thermomicrobiales bacterium | reverse complement strand
GTGAGGGGCTACGGGCTTACTGCTGAGTCATCGCCACCGGCGAATCTTCTCACGACTCACGACTCACGACTCACGACTTACTCATCATCATCCACCACATCCGCATCAGCTTCCATCGCGCCCATCATCCCGCTCTCCAGGTCGCCCATCATGGCGGCGGCGTATTCGCTCTGGGCGCGGCGCTCGTCGGGCGAGAGAAGCGCCGCGCACGGTGTCCCGAAGCGCGGCGTGGCGAACGGTAGGTGCGTATCACCGCGCGCCAGGATGTGCGAGCCATTGGTCATCTTCGTCGCCGGGTCAACGGCCAGCGCCGCGTGGACATCGTCGCGCGCCGAGTCGGCACCCCACTGCGTGAACGAGCGCGCATTGCAGTAATGGCCGACAAACGAGCGCCGGAATCGGTCGGTCGTGTAGTTGCGCTTGCTGCGGTGTAACACATGCCCCGCGAAGAAGACGACATCCCCCGCCCGCGCCGGGACCAGCAACTGCGGGTAGCGATCCGCGATCCGCGCCAGATCGTTCTGGCTGTCGTCGGGATTGCTCGCCCCGGCGATCTGCGCGATCCCCGCGATCTGTCGGGTGCCATGCCCATAGCCATCTTTCGGCGGATAGACCGGCTCGTGCTGGCTGCCGGTCGCCATCCACATCGCGCCGTTGAGTTCATCGCAATCGTCGATCGCGATCCACGCCCCGCAGAGCGAATCGGGGTGCGTCGGGATGTAGTAGCTGTCCTGGTGCCAGCCCTGCCCCGGTTTCCCCGGCGGCTTGAGGAAAAGCATCGTCTGTAGCGCCAGCAGATCGGGGCCGATCAGCACCTCCAGCACGTCGAGGACGCGCGGGTGGAGCAGATACCGCTCGTGCAGCGCCAATTGACGGTGCAGCATGTGGATCCGCAGGAAATACTCCGCCTTCTCGTGCGGCGAGAGGTGCGCGGGCGGCGCTTCCAAGCGTTGCACACTCACACCACCGTCGCCGCGCGGGTCGCGTTCGGCCATCTCGACCGTCTGCTCGGGCAAGCGCCCCTGCATCAACGCCTCGGTGTGCTCGCGTAGTTCGGCGACCTCCTCCGGCGACAAAAGCCCGCGCACCACCAGGAATCCTTGTTGCCGGAAAGTAATGTACTCCTGCACCGTCATCCGGTAACGATCGGCGCGCTCGCTATCCGCAGCAGACGGTTCGGTTGCTGCAACCAAAAGCTGCTCCTTTCACATGATGATCAGGCATCCGAAGAGCAAACCGACCAAATGTCTCCGACCGTTTTCGCACCGTCTGGCGGCGGTGTCAAGCGCGTGAGACGCAGCGGGCGGCGGTCGATCGAGACCGGTGGACAACGCGCAGGCCCGGTACACCAGTGGTGTACCGGGCCTGCCGCGCCGAGCGAAACGAGCCGCTTACGCGCTACGACGGCGTACCGCGACCAACGCCGCCGAGCCACCGACGAGGATGATCCCGAGGAGCGCCAGTTGCTGCCACTGGCCGAACACGGAGGTCGCCATGCCGCCGCCACCGGTGTTCGGCACGGCGGTCGGCGTCGCGGCCTGGACGATCAGGGTCGCGACCATGCCGGTGTGGATGGTGCACTGGTAAGCGAAGGAGCCGGCCTTCGTCGCCGTGTAGGAGAAGCTCTGGCCGTTCATCATCCGGCGGGGCGAGACGAACGAGCCATCATCGGAGGTCACGTCGTGCGGGCGCGCACCTTTCAGGGTCCAGACAACGGTATCGCCGACATTAATCGTCGATTGGGTCGGATTGAAGAAATTATCCCCGACTTCGATATTCACCGTCGCGGCCTGGGCCGCGTTATTCTCGGCGGCGGCCACGCCGATCCCCATGATGAAGAGGCCGAGCACCATCGCCGGGATGAATGAACGACTGAGACGCTTCCAATTGCGCTGCTTGCCCATGATCCTTCTCCTCACATTTCCTCAACTGGGTCGGCGGGACAACCCCCAATCCACCGCCCCTCACCTCTCCTGGTACGCGGCTATGCCATATCCCCTCCTCAGGTTACGTGGCCCGAAAACAGCTGGCGATTCGGGCGAACGGGTGGTTCGCGAATTTGTTTGGCCTAGCGGATATACGTCGGTTAGGCGGGATCGGATTGGTCTGAGGGATCAGGGCACGCGCTTCGCCTCGATCGTCAGCGTCAGCTCGACGCCATTCTCCGCCTTGAGGATGCCGAGGATCGAGGGCGGATCGAAGCCGAAGTCGGTCATGTTGAACGTCGTCGTCGCGGTGCCGGTGAAGAGGTCGCCGACGACCTTCCCCTTCGCGTCGAAGGTGACTTCCTTGGTGACATTGCGAACGGTCAGGTCGCCGATGATCCTGAACGTCAACTCGGCGCCCTCGGTGTACGGCGTATCGGGCAGCCCTTCGAGGCGCTTAGGGACGAACGTGGCGGTCGGGAACTTCGTCGATTCGAGCCAGCGTGCCCGGATCTGGTCGTCGCGTTGCTCGCTGTCGGACTCCAGCTTGCTGATGTCCACCTTGATCGTGCCGACACGGCTGGCCGAGGGTTTGGTCTTGTCGATCGTGATCTCCCCGGTGATGTCGCCGGTGGTCCCTTCGGCGACATTGAGCCGGTTCCCCTGGTTGATGAAGGTCTCCGACACGCGATAGGTCGCCTTCGAGTTCGTCGGCACGATGGCATAACGCGTCGCGCTGGTCGCCGCCGTTGCCGAAGCGCGGGGCGCGGTCGCGGCGGCACCAGACGGTGTCGCACCACTCGCTGCGGTGACAGTGCCGCTGGCGGAAGCCGTGGCCGTGGAGGCTGTGGCCGCTGGTGTCGTGGCCGCCCCCCCGGCCGTTGCCGCGGTAGTCGGTGCCAAAGCGGCGGCGGTCGGCGCGGCGGTCGGGGCGGATGAGGCGACCGCCGCGCCGGTCGTGGCGGTCGGTGTTGCGCTCGTGCCGCACGCGGCCAGCAGCAGCGCGATCAGTGTCACGAGCCCGAGCGGGCCGACAGGCCGCCACGAGCAACGATCTTTCGGCATAGTTCCCCCTCAGCATATCGCCGTCCGCGCAGCGGTTGATGGGGAAAGTACGCTGCCAAGGGGTGTTTCGGATTTGCTCGGTGGGCACGAGGCTACAAGTGGCACGCTCACGCCCGCGTCTTATCGCCCGGTGCGCCGGGAGGACGCTGCGGGGCGCCGATGTACCGCCACGCGATGCCGACGACAGTGTCGCACATCGGCACTCAAAGCTGGCCCAACCCGAACGCCAGCGCCGCCAGCGCTATCTGGGCGAGCGCCAGCCGCCCGAAGCGTCGCCCGAGCGCCCCGAGGTCGGGCGCGCGGCGATACCAGCTTTCGAGGATCATGACCCCGACGAGCCAGACGAGCGCCAGGGTGATCGTGACCATGTTGTTGAAGAAGGCGAGCGCATATTTGTCGAGGCCGAACCCGACATAGAGCCGCAGGAGGGTGGAGTGGCAAATGATCAACACGCCGACGCCCAGGACGGCGGAGAGCAGCCAGGCGGCATACGTCGCCAGGATGAGCAGGGCCGAGCGCCCCAGGGTTTGCCGCGCCACCATCCCTCCGGTCTAATCGGTCGCCACGCCCTGCAAGTTGAGTTCGCCCGCGAAGTGACAGGCCGAGAAATGGCCCGGTCGCGCCTCGCGCAGCGGCGGCTCGTCGGTCTTGCAGATATCCTGCACGTAGGGGCAACGCGGGTGGAAATAACAGCCGCTCGGCGGATCGGCGGCATCGGCCACCTCGCCGCGCAGGAGGATCCGGCGCTTGCGGAGGGCCGGGTCCGGCTTCGGCACCGCCGACAGCAACGCCTCGGTGTACGGGTGCATCGGCTCCGCGTAGAGCTCGATCGTCGGCGCGAGTTCGACCATCTTCCCGACGTACATCACCGCCACGCGGTCGCTGATATGCTCGACCACGCTGAGGTCGTGCGCCACGAAGAGGTACGTCAGCTTGAACTCCTCCTGCAAGTCCTGCAAGAGGTTCAGCGTCTGCGCCTGGATCGAGACGTCGAGCGCCGAGACCGGCTCGTCGCAGACGACCAGCTGCGGGCGCAGCGCCAGCGCGCGCGCGATCCCGATCCGCTGCCGCTGCCCGCCGCTGAAGGCGTGCGGGTAGCGGATCATGTACTCGGGGCGCAGGCCGACCACGCGCAGCAGATCGGCGACGCGCTCCTTCAACTCCGCGCCTTTCGCCACGCCATTGACCAGCAGCGGCTCGCCGACGAGTTGCAACAGGGTCATCCGGGGGTTCAGCGACGAGTACGGATCCTGGAAGATCATCTGGATATTGCGGCGCAGCGGCTTCATCCCGTGCTGATCGAGCGCTGGGATATTCGTCCAGCCCAGCCGCCGATCCTTGAAGAGGATCTCGCCGCCGGTCGGCTCATAGCCCCGCATGATCAGGCGGCTGGTCGTCGTCTTGCCGCAGCCGCTCTCCCCCACCAGGCCGAGGGTTTCGCCCTCTTTCAGGGCGAAGTTGACGCCATCGACCGCCTTCACCGCGCCGACCACACGCTTGAAGAAGCCCGCCGTGATCGGGAAGAATTTCTGCAGATCGCGCACTTCCAGCAAATTCGCGTCGTCGGGCGCGACCCCGCTGGCCGTCTTGATCCCGTTGGTCGCCTTCGCCGTCGGCATCGCCGTCGCACTCATCAGTCCAACTCCTGCGTGCGATTGCAGCGCGCCCAATGGTTCGCGCCGACCTGAACGTATTGCGGCTCGTCGCAGACACCCGGCTTGTAGTAGGGGCAGCGCGTGTGGAAGGCGCAGCCCTTGGGAATCGAGAACGGATCGGGGACCATCCCCTTGATCGATTCGAGGCGCTTCTTCCCTTCGGACTTCTGCCCGAGGCGCGGGATCGAGCGGAGCAACGCGCGGGTGTAGGGATGCTTCGGGTTGTTGAAGATCTCCTCGACCGGGGCCTGCTCAACCTCTTTGCCCAGGTACATCACCACCACGTCGTCGGCCATCTCCGCGACCACGCCGAGGTTGTGGGTGATGATCTGGATCGCCATCCCGAAATCCTGCTGCAACTCTTTCATCAGTTCCAGGATCTGCGCCTCGGTCGTCACGTCGAGCGCGGTCGTCGGCTCGTCGGCGATCAGCAGACTCGGCTTGCAGGAGAGGGCCAGCGCGATCACCGCGCGCTGCCGCTGCCCGCCGCTGAGTTGGTGCGAATAGCGGTCGATCAGCTCGGCGGGGCGCGGCAGGCCGACCCGGCGCAACATCGCGACCGACTGCTCGCGCGCCTCCTCGCGGTTCACCTTCTGGTGGAGCATGATCGTCTGGATCATCTGGTGCCCGATCGTGTGGACCGGGCTGAGCGACGACATCGGCTCCTGGAAGATCAGCGCGATCTCGCCGCCCCGGATGGAGCGGATCTTCGGCCCCATCGGATCGAGTTGCGTCAGATCGATCTGCTCGCCGCTCCGCTCCCCAACCGCCGGGGCCGATTCGACCACCGTCCGCTGGCGGCGGAAGAACCCGCCGCGCTCCTCGACCAGCGCCGTGGGGCGGCGACGATGGTAGATGATCTCGCCATCGACGATCTTGCCCGGTCGCGGCACGATCCGCAGGATCGACTGCGCCGTGACGCTCTTGCCGCAACCCGACTCCCCGACGATCCCGAGCGTGCGCCCGCGATAGAGGTTATAGCTAACCCCATCGACCGCCGTGAGCGTCCCTTCATCGAGCGGGAACTGGGTCCGTAAGTTGCGTACTTCCAGCAGCAGTTCGCGATCCTTATCGCGATCCGCCACCGGCGTGAGCGGTGCGTGGGGGGCGGGCGTCAGCGCCGCCGGTGGAGGCCCGGTCCGCACCGGTGTCGTACTCGGCTCGTATGCCATCGGTTACCTTCCATATCAGTTGTGATTAGTCGGGAGTCGGGAGTCGGGAGTCGGGAGAGAGACGGTGATAAGGAGAAGACTCCGGGCAACCGGCGAACCTTCTCACGACTCCCGACTC
>DATCMP010000602.1:0-16958 GCA_036563365.1 Thermomicrobiales bacterium | reverse complement strand
CCGATCGGCGATCGGGATGAGCTTCGCCTGCACCGGCGACAACCAGACCGGGAAGGCCCCCGCGAAATGCTCGATGATCACGCCGAGGAAGCGCTCCGTGGAGCCGGTCACCGCGCGGTGCAGGACGACCGGCGTGTGGGCCGCACCATCCTCGGCGATGTACTCGCAACCGAGTCGGCTCGGCTGGATGAAGTCGACCTGGATCGTCGAGAGCTGCCACTCGCGCCCCAGGGCGTCTTTCGCCATGAAGTCGGCCTTTGGCCCGTAGAAGGCGGCCTCGCCCTCTTCCGCATCGTAGGCGACACCATTCGCATCGAGCGAGGCGCGCAGGGCCGCGATCGCCTTCTGCCACTTCTCCGGATCGTTGACGAACTTCCCCTCGCCGCCCGGCAGGGAGAGTTGCACCCGATAATCGGTCAGCCCATACGTCTCCAGGACCTCCTGGATCAGGTGGAGGCAGCGGCTGAACTCCTCCTGGATCTGGTCCTCGGTGCAGAAGATGTGGCAGTCGTCCTGCGTCAGCGCCCGCACGCGCGTCAGGCCGGAGAGCGCCCCGCTGATCTCGTAGCGATAGAGCGTGGCGAACTCCGCGAAGCGCAGCGGCAGATCGCGGTACGAGTGGACGCCCATCTCGTTATAGAGGCTCATGTGCGACGGGCAGTTCATCGGCTTTAATCGGAACGTCACCTCCTCGTCCACCATCGGCGGGAACATCACGTCCGCGTAGTTGTCATAATGTCCCGACTTGCGGTACAGGCTTTCCTTGACCAGATGCGCCGTCCAGACATGCTCGTAGCCGTAGCGCGTCTGCGCCTCGCGCACGTATCGCTCCATCTGATAGCGCAGCTGCTCGCCCTTCGGCGAGAAGAGGGGGATCCCCGCGCCGACATCGTCGTTGAAATAGAAGAGGCCGAGTTCGCGCCCGAGTTTGCGGTGGTCGCGCTTCCGCGCCTCTTCGAGCAGGACGAGATAGGCGTCCAACTCCGCTTGCGTCGGCCATGCCGTCCCGTAGATCCGTTGCAGCATCGGGCGCTTCTCGTCGCCGCGCCAGTAGGCCCCGGCTACGCTCATCAGCTTGACCGCGCCGATATCTTTGGTCGAGGCGACGTGCGGCCCGCGGCAAAGATCGACGAAGGGGCCATTGCGATAGAGCGAGATCGCCTCGCCTTCCGGCAGATCGCGGATCAGTTCTTCTTTATAGGGCTGACCCGCAAAATATTCGAGCGCCGCCTCGCGTGTCGGAAAAACCTCCGACTCGAACTTCTCATCGGCGGCGATGTGGGCGCGCATCCGTTCCTCGATGGCCGCCAGATCGTCGGGCGTCAACGGGCGCGGCAGGTCCAGATCGTAGTAAAAGCCGTCCTCGATCGGCGGCCCGATCCCCAGCTTCGCTTCGGGGAAGAGGTCGAGGACCGCTTCGGCCATGACGTGCGCCGCCGAGTGGCGCATCCGTTCCAGATCGTTCATTGGCTCACTCCGTTCGTGGTGATCAGGGGGTAGTAGGCAGTGGCCGGTACGCGGTGATTCCTGCCTGGCCGTGGTCACGCCGGTCGGGGAGTGACCCGCGCCGACGTGTCGGTAGTGTCCGGTTCGGTCATCGTGATCACCCCCTTTCCGTGGTACTTCGCCGCCCACATCGCGCCGCATGGTGCGGCGTGATGCTGCTTCGGTGGTCGCCACGCGGCTCTTAAAACACAAAACCGGCATCCGCCAGGGACGCCGGTTCAGCACCGCGTGGTTCCACCCATTTTCCGCCGAGCCACCATCTCGGGGGCAGGGCGCTCGTGGTGCCGATAACGGTGGCAACCGGAACGGCCTACGCGGGTGGCAAGGCAGGACCACCGTTCGGCGTTCGGCTCGCGGGGGGTCTCCGATGATTCGCCTGCCGCGAAGGTCTTCCACCCGCTGGACCTTCGTCGCTGACGGCGCGTGATCACGGCGCTGTCCCGTTCTCAGCCTTATCCCAATCCTACCGATCATCGTAGTCCTTGTCAACCTTCAGAGTGAGCATGGTGAGCGTCACAACGGTAACGATCATTCTCGATGCGACATAATGCGGTTGCGCTTTTGGTGTACGTTCAATACAATAGAGTATGAGCATCTTTGCCGTGGAAGGGTAGGTTCGGGTGGCGCGCATTTTGGCCTTGGCGAATCAGAAAGGTGGCGTCGGGAAAACGACGAGCACCGTTAATCTGAGTGCGTATCTGGCCGCGCGTGGTTTTCGCACCTTGCTGATCGATATCGATCCCCAGGGGAATGCTACGAGCAGCCTCGGGGTGGACAAGACGGCGTGCTCCTACGCCATCTATGACGCGTTGCTCGACGGTTCGCCGCTGGCCCAAATGATCGTCCCGAGCGGGCATGAGCGGCTGTCGCTTGTCCCCTCCACATCGGTCTTGCTCGGTTCGGAGACCGAGGCGGCACTGACGAATGTTGATCAGCGCGAACATCGTCTGGTCGATGCGCTGAAGTCGTTGCCCGATGATAGTTATGACCTCATCCTGATCGATTGCCCGCCGTCCTTGGGGCTGCTGACTCTCAATGCGCTGGTGGCGGCGGAAGGAGTCATTATCCCGATCCAGTGCGAGTTTCTGGCGCTGGAAGGGTTGGTACAACTCTCCAATAATATCCAACTCGTCAAGCGCACCTTTAATGCGCGGCTCGAAATCCTCGGGGTGTTGCTGACGATGTACGACGCGCGTACCCGTCTTTCGGCGCAGGTGGCCGAAGAGGTGCGGCGTTTCTTCCCCAATCGCCTCTTCGCTTCGACCATCCCGCGCGGGATCCATCTGGCCGAGGCACCATCCTATGGGCAGAGTATCCTGGCCTATGATCCGGCCTCGCGCGGGGCATTGGCCTATGCGGCGGCAGCCGACGAGACGATTTCGCGGCTCGGGTTGATCCCGCCGCCGTTACCAATTCCTGAAACGGAGGTGAATGCGACCGCCGAGAACGGGTTGGTCTCCCGCGTCGCGGCACGATTGACGCGTCCTTTCCGGGGCGGGGCGAGCGTGGCCGATTGAGGAACGCGGCGCTATGTCGTGCGACTCGGTATCGTTGGGTAGGTCTGTATTGCCCGCTTTGCGCGGGCGTTATTGTAGGTGGCTAAAGCGTTATACAGTGCGGGGAATAGATCGCGATTCGCCGATGTTTCCTCTCTAATACGTCGCGTGAATGATCCGGGCGGGGCGGGGTAAGGTTCCAAGCGGATCAGGGTTTTGACATTCATTCGGGGGTGAGATGGAACGGCTGAGCGGCGGGCTGGTGATGGAAGCGGAGAATGCGGCGTATAGTGAAAAGTTTGTAAAAGAAGGTCTTACGTTCGATGATGTTCTTTTGCTGCCTGCAGAATCGTCGGTGTTGCCGAAGGATCTCTCGACCGGCACGCAACTGACCCGGTCGATCAATTTGAATATCCCGATCGCCTCAGCCGCGATGGATACCGTCACCGAAGCCCGGATGGCGATCGCCCTGGCCCGCGAGGGAGGTATCGGCGTCATCCACCGGAACCTTTCGATCGAGGACCAGGTGGCCGAAGTTGATAAGGTCAAGCGCTCCGAGTCGGGGATGATTGTCGAGCCGGTCACCTTGCAGGCGCATAATCGTGTCGCCGACGCCCTGGAATTGATGGAGCGTTACCACATCTCCGGCGTGCCGATCACCGATGATGCAGGCAAGCTCGTCGGTATCCTCACCAATCGCGACTTGCGTTTCGAGCAGGATGTCGAGCAAGCGATCGCCAATGTGATGACGTCGAGCAATTTGGTCACGGTGCCCGTCGGCACGACCCTCGATCAGGCGAAGGAGATCCTCTATCGCAACAAGATCGAGAAGTTGCCGGTCGTCGACGCGCAGGGTTGTCTCAAGGGATTGATCACCGTCAAGGACATCCAGAAGCGGATCCAGTTCCCGAACGCGACGAAGGATCAGCAGGGCCGCCTGCGGGTCGGCGCGGCGATCGGGGTTGGCCCGTACGAGTTGGAGCGGGCGGCGGCGCTGATCGACGACGCGGTCGATGTCCTCTTCCTCGATAGCTCCCACGCGCACTCGATCGGCGTGATCGAGATGGTGCGGCAAATCAAGGCGCGTTGGAATGTGCAACTCGTCGCGGGCAACATCGCGACCGCCGCCGCCGCAGAGGCGCTGATCGACGCCGGAGCTGACGCGATCAAGGTCGGGATCGGCCCAGGCTCGATCTGCACCACGCGCGTCGTCGCGGGGACCGGTGTCCCGCAGATCACCGCGATTTACGATTGCGCGCAGGTTGCCGCGCGCCATGGTATCCCCGTCATCGCCGATGGTGGCGTGCAGTACTCCGGCGATCTCGCCAAGGCGATCGCTGCCGGGGCCGATGTCGTGATGCTGGGCAGCCTGCTCGCCGGTACCGACGAGAGCCCGGGCGAGGTCGTCCTCTATCGTGGCGAGCGGTTCAAGGAATATCGCGGCATGGGCTCGGTGGGGGCGATGCGGTCGCGCTCGTTCTCGAAGGATCGCTACTTCCAGGCCGATGTCGCCAACGTCTCGAAGTTGGTGCCGGAAGGGATCGAGGGTCGCGTCCAGTACAAAGGCCCGTTGAGTAATATCGCCTATCAGCTCGTCGGTGGGCTGCGGCAGGCGATGGGCTACTGTGGCGCACCGGACATCGAGGCGATGAAGACGCGCACCCGCTTCATCCGCATCACCGGCGCGGGCCTGCGCGAGAGCCACCCGCACGACATCATCATCACCAAAGAATCGCCGAATTATCGCCCGAACTAACCATTCGGCGCGTCTCCGAACTGACGATAATGCGGCCAGCGGATTATCCGCTGGCCGCATCCTTTTGCTTGCTGACCAAGCTTCTGACGACGACGGGGGCAAGTAGCCCTGCCCCCGCCACGCTTCATGCAGCGTTAGGCGAAGAAGTCTTTGTCCTCGTCGCGCAGGTAGGCTTGCGCCTTCTCGGGGATGAGGTTGACGCCCATGCCAGGGCGGTCCCAGACCTCGATGAACCCATCCTGCACGATCGGGTCGGGCAAGCCTTCCACGATGTCGTACCACCACGACGGGTCGCCGGTCGGGTACTCGAAGGCGATGTAGTTATGCGGCAGCGTCGCGCAAACTTGGACCAGCGCCGCCAGGCCGAGCAACCCATCGCCGGTGCCATGCGGGGCCATCAGGATCCCGTGGAGGTCGGCGTACTCGGCGATCCACTTCAGCTCGGCGATCCCGCCGACGTCGGCGGGGTCGGGGCCGACGATGTTGACCGCGTGCGTCTCGATCAGCTCCTTGAAGTTCTGGCGCAGGTAGATCTGCTCCCCGGTGTGGATCGGGGTCGCGGTGGCGCGGGTCACGTCGCGGTAGACGTCGGCGTTGACGTAGGGGACGTAGTCGCCGGTCAGCAGGTCTTCGAGCCACAGCACGTTCAGTGGTTCCAGCGCCTTCGCCAATCGGATGGCGTCGGGGACGGTCCAGCCGGGGCCGCAGTCGAGCGCCAGGCCGACCGCGTCGCCCGTGACCTCCTTCATCGCGGTGACGCAAGCGATCACATGCTTCAGGCCCTTCTCCGTCAACGGCCCTCGGTCGGTCCAACTGCGGAAGGGGCCGGATTGCTCCTCGCCGTAGCGGAACTCGGGCCTCCCGTGGAACATCTGACTGTGATACCCGATCCCCTGCTTGACGATCGAGAAGCCTTCCTGCGCGGCCAGCATCTGCCGGATATTCGCGGCGTACCCTTCCGGTGTCTGCTCGGTGACGGGCGTCCGCACCGCGCCGTTGTAGACGCGGACCTTGTCGCGGACCTTGCCGCCGAGGAGCTTGTAGACGGGCAGGCCCGCCGCCTTGCCGGCGAGGTCCCAGAGGGCCATCTCGATCGCGCTGACCGCGCTGCCGTAGGGCTTGAACGCGCCACGCTGGCGGATCCGCAGCATCACCCGCTCGACGTTGGTCGGGTCCTCCCCGATGAGTGCCGGCGCGAAATCGAGGATATAGGGCTTCAGGTAAGGTTTGTAGGCTTCCACCGCCCCGTAGCCGTCGAGCCCTTCGTCGGTGACGATCCGTACGATCGGATTTTGCCCGATAATCGCACACTTGAGATCGGTGATCCTCATCGTTCACGCCTTTCGTTTGAAGTCCGTTGATGGCGTCCGTTGATGGCGTCCTTTAAGGTCATCTTGTCGCCGATAGTCGCCTCACGCTCGAGCGATCGGTGGCGCGATTCGCCGCGCGGAGCGTATGGCAGTTGGCGGATGAAGTCAAGAACTCGGCAAGGCGCAGATTGTGCGGCGGCAAGGGTGTGGCTTGCCGCGATGAATACCCCGCAGCGGTGTCACGATAGTAGTGTCTCGATACTCAGGAGGAAACGATGGTCGCACAAACGGAAGCGCTGGTCTTCTGGCGTTATATCGCCAGTTCGCTCGATCGTCTGGTGGCGTGCCTGAACGATCTCAATGCCGAGGGTTTGAACTGGCGACCACCCGCCCCAGACGCGAACAGCCTCTACGTGCTGGCGACCCACACGCTCGGCAACGCCGAGGAGAATATTCTGCAGGTTCTGTGTGGTCAGGCGGTAGGGCGCGACCGCGCCGGTGAATTCGCGGCTCTCGGCGTTACCCCCGCCGTTGTCCTCGCACGCTGGCAGGAGTTGCGCGCGCTGCTGGGGGAGGCTTTGACTCAGCTGCCTCCCGCCGGTCTGGGGGCGACCTACACCCATCCACGGCGCGGAACGCTGACCGGACGCGAGATCTTGATCGTTGTCGCCCGCCATGCCGCCGAGCATCTGGGTCAGGCTGAGCTCACGCGCGATCTCCTCCAGACCGCCCGAGAATCATAGGACTAATTGGCTACGAAGATCGGCCGCGCTTGGTACTTCTCGCCCGCTATCATTAGCAATGGGTATCGTGCCGATTGTCCCAGGGCCATATCTGCGGTTTCGCAGCATCGGCCTGCCTGACCCGATGCAATGACCTATCCCGGGAGCCTGCGGTGTCCACGCTCCGAAAAGCGCTCGTTGCCCTGCTGCTCGGCGGCCTGTTGCTGGTGTCGGTGCCAGGAGGCACCGACCAGTCGTCCAGTGCCGCCCCGTTGTCGGCGTATACATTCACGGCGCGCGATGCCTCGTCGCATCAACTGCTGCTCGGCTTTCGGCCTGGCCTGAGCGAACGCGAGCGCAACGCCAGCATCGCGCGACGCGGCGGGCGGCTCCTCCAATGGTTTGCCAGCAGTAATACGGCATTGATCGCCCTGCCGACGGCGGGTGTGAGCGCGGGTGTCGTCAGCGCCTTCGCCGTCGATGATGCGGTCCTCTACGCCGAGCCGAACGCGCGGATCTACCCGGCGCGTATGCCGAGCGATCCGCGCTACCTTCCTCCGAACCTATCCGATCCCGCCAGTGGGCAGTGGGGGCTGTCGCGGATCATCGCTCCCGAAGCCTGGGAGACGACGACCGGCAGCCCGAACCAGATCGATGGCAATTCCAAGATCGTCGTCGGCGTGGTTGATAGCGGTGTTGATTACACCCACCCTGATCTCGCCGCGAACATCTGGTCCGCCCCGGTGGGCTGGGATCTCAATGGCTGTAAAGTCGGTTCGCATGGTTATCGCTCCGATCCGAGCGGCACGAATTGCGACCCGATCGACGAGTTCTATCATGGGACGCACATCGCCGGGATCATCGGCGCGGTCGGCAATAACGACATCGGAGTTGCCGGAGTCAACTGGCAGACCAGCATCATGGCGTTGCGCGTCTTCGATGCGGCAGGCAATGGCGATACCGCCGGGGCGATCGCGGCGATCGACTATGCGGTGCAAGCGAAGGCGCGCGGTGTCAATCTCCGCGTCCTCAACATCAGTTGGACCACGCCGACATATAACCAGTCCCTCTATAACCAGATCAGCGCCGCTGGGGCGCAGAATATCCTGGTCGTCGCAGCGGCGGGCAACGATGGCAAGGACAACGCTACCCAAGCGGTCTATCCCGCGAACTTCGGCACCCATCTGGCGAATGATCCGTTCCCCGCCGCCGCCCCGAACGTCCTCACCGTCGCTGCCACCGATACGAGCGATGGTCTTGCTACCTATAATGCCGGCACCACGTCATATAGTTCGAATTACAGTGGGACGCGGGTACACCTTGGCGCGCCCGGCAAAGACATCCTCTCGACGTTCCCTGGCGATGATTACGGCTTGCTGAGCGGCACCTCAATGGCGACGCCGTTCGTCGCCGGTGCCACCGCGCTCCTCCTCTCTGCCTTCGCCACCGCCGCTGGACCGACCGAGCTCACCGCCACGCAGTTGCGGGATCGCCTGAGTGATTGCGGCGATTTCGTGGCCGCGCTTGGCGGCAAGACGATCAGCGGCAGACGTCTGAATATCGCCCACGCGATCAGCGGCATCGGCTGTGCCAGCCCTCCTCTGAGCTATGCGTTAACCCTCGACCAGCGGGCCGGTGGCACGGCGACCGCCTCCCCTGGGCCAGGAAGCTATTCGCTCGGTACTCAGGTGCAACTGACTGCGGTACCAGCGAGTGGCTACCGCTTTGCCAGCTGGATGATCGATGGCGAAGCAGCCGAGGCCACCACTCCGTACCTTCTCGGGATCTATGGGCCGCGCCATGTTGTGCCCGTTTTCCTGTCTGAGAACGCCATACCGCTGGACCTCACGGTTGTGCCTGCGGCGGTTGCGGTGGGAGCTGCACCACTCACGCTGACGATCGAGGGTAAAGATTTCCTGCCCGGTGTGGTGGTGGTCTGGAATGATGGTGAGCACACGCAACCACTCACGACGACCCACGTCTCGACGACGCATATTGAGGTTGCTGTGCCAGCCACGCTGCTTAGTGCGCCGACGACCGCCCAACTGACGGTCACGAATCCCGCGCCGAGCAACCCGCCGTCCCCATCGCCGAGTGCTACGCCAAGCCCATCTCGGAGCGATACCCCGTCGCCGTCACCGAGCGAGATCCGCTCACCCGCACCAAGCGATACGCCTTCGCCTTCGCCTACGGACGTCCCTTCGCCGTCACCAACCCCGATGCCAACCCCTTCACCGAGTCCTACTCCGTCACCATCACCGAGTAGCCCTCCCGCGCAGGTGGAATTCAAAGTGCTGCCGGGTCAGCGGATCACCTTCACTCGGCCAGATGATAGGGTCTTTGGTGCAGCACCATTCGCGATCAACCCGACGCTCTCGCCGTCTGGCCTGCCGCTGACATTCACGACGAACAGTATCTGCACCGCACTCCCTAATACGACCGGTGCAACTGTCAAGATCGTGAAGGCGGGACGGTGTACGATCACTGTGACACAAGCGGGAGATAGTTCATACGCCCCTGCTACGCCGGTGACGCAAGACTTCTTCATCGACAAGGGGCCGCAGGCGATTACCTTCGATATGCCGTTGCCGAATCGCACGCTCGGCGCGGCACCGTTCACGCTGACCGCCACGGCCTCATCTGGGCTACCCGTCTCGTTCTCGGTCCCGAGCGATGCCGCTTGCGCGCTTAGTGGCGCGACTGTCACCCTTGTCAGAGCGGGCACCTGCACTGTCACCGCGCGACAGTCGGGCGACGGGAACTACTCCGCCGCGCAGGATGTTGTGCGCTCTTTCACGATCTTTGCCCCGTCGCCAAGCCCCACCCCGCCAACCCCGTCACCGACGCCAAGCACGCTCCTGCCTTCACCGAGTAATTCGGCATCGCCAATCCCTTCTCCGATGAGGACGACATATACTCTCGCCACCGCGCCGAGTGGTCCCGGGCGGATCGCGGCGGATCGGGCCGATGGCGCGCTCGCCGCAGGCACCGTTGTCACGCTGACCGCCGTGCCAATGCCCGGACAGGTTTTTGTCGGCTGGGTCGTCGATGGGGTGCTGCGGAGCTACGCCAACCCGGTACGCCTGACCATGAACGGCAATCATAGCGTCGTCGCTCGGTTCGTGGCGTCGCAGTCATTCGTGGATACCTACGGCGACCCGACGGCTGCCGAGGCGATCAACGCCCTGGCCGCACGCGGCGTCATCCGTGGTTGTGACCCGACTGCGGGCCTCTTCTGCCCCGCCGACACGACGCTGCGGGCGCAGATGGCGGCGCTGATCACCCGCGCGATGGACTGGGATACGCTCGATCTCGGGAACCCCTTCCCCGATCAGCATGGCGTGGACAACGATCTCTGGCGTAATGTTGGCACCCTCGCAGAGTATGGGGTGGCGAAAGGCTATGCCGATCCCGGTGGCGGGAAATACTTCGACCCGACCGGCAACGTCCTGGCCGGGCAAACGATTTCGTTCATCACCCGCGCCATGATCAGGAAAGGATACTGGCAACCGCAGGCCGATGTCGGCGCTTACCCCAACGTGCCAATCAGTTCGGGTCACCGCGACGATATCGCCACCTATCTCTTCTACGTCAAGAGCCTGCCAGATTTCCCAAACACGAGCGGCGACTTCACCGCCTGGGAGCAGCCCTCGACGCGCGCCTGGTTCGCGCGGGCGCTCTGGGCGGCATTGCAAAGCCAGCTTAACGTCGAAGCGCTCCCCTAACTTGCCCCTGTAGGTTCCCCAAACTGCTTGACCCGGCGTCTCCTTCCCTGCAAGGAGACGCCGGGTTCGTGCTGACCGGTTTGTTTCCTGCTGTCAACCCTGGTGGTATTCTGCGCCAAGCGGTAAGTCGTATAGCTGAAATTGAATCGACCGAATGGAGCTTCGCCGTGCAATTGGTGCGCGTCGTCCTCATCCTCTGCAGCCTCGTTGCGGCCTGGGGGCCGACGTCCGCCGCGCCCGGCGTTTCACACGCTCGGGGCGCGGGCCGGAGATCGTAACGCCGCCGCGCTTCGTCGTTGGGCAACTCCTGATCGGATTCGCTCCCGCGCTGGATGAGGAGGCGCGAGATAGGCTGATCGGCGCGCACGGCGGCGAGACGGTCGCGCGACTCGATCGCCTCGCCGCCCGCGTGATCGCCGTGCGCCGCGATCGCCCTCTGGGTGAGATCGCCCGCGGTTTCGCCGAGGTGCCGGGGGTGCGCTACGTCGAGCCGAACGCCGTCCAACAGACGAGCACTGCCCCCTCCGCCCCTTCCGATCCGCGCTATGCGGAACAATGGGCGCTGGCGAAGATCAACGCCGCGGATGCCTGGGCAACATCGACCGGCGATAGCGAGGTGGTGGTCGGGGTAATCGATAGCGGGGTTGACTACGATCACCCGGACCTCGCCGCGAACATCTGGGTTGTGCCTACGGGACAGACGATCGGTGGGTGCGGCGAGGGCACGCGCGGTTATAGCTCGATTGCTGACGTGGAGAGTTGTGACCCTACCGATGATTTGGGGAGCGGCACTCAGGTTGCCGGGACGATCGGCGCGGTCGGCGACAATGGCATCGGGATCGCGGGGATCAACTGGCGCGTCAAGATCATGGCGCTGAAATGTGTGGATGCGAACGGATTTTTGCAGATCAGCGACGCGGTGCGGGTGATCGACTACGCAATTGCCGCGAAAGAGGCGGGTATCGGGCTGCGCGTGCTGAGCATCGGCTGGACGACTACAACGCCCTCCGAGACGTTGCACGCCGCGATTGCCGAGGCGGGAGCGGCGGGTATCTTGGTTGTCGCGGCAGCGGGGGATAGAAGTAACGATAACGACACCTCACCAAACTATCCCGCCAGCTTTGCTGTGTCACCGTACAACCTCAAGAATGTCATCTCGACAGCCGTAATTGGTCCAGGTGATGCACCGGTCTCAAGCTATAGCTATGGGCTTCGTTCAGTGCAGATGGCCGCACCCGGCGTCGGTGTCCGCACGACTACTGTCGATGGGTCCGGGTATGAGCTTGGCAGCGGCAGTGCTCTGGCGGCAGGGTATGTTAGCGGCACCGCCGCACTGATTCTCGCCGCAGAAAAACTGTCGCCGCCGAGCCTCGCTGATCTGCGCTCCCGACTCCTCTATTGCGGCGACCCTGTGCCGGGCCTGGCGGAAATGACCGTGACCGGGCGACGACTCAATGCCGCCCGCGCGCTCGCCAATATCGACTGCGATTTCACGCTGACGACCATAACGTCACCGTTTCAAGGGGGGCGTATTGAGGTCTCACCAGGGGTGAATAGCTATCGGTCAGGCACCATCGTCAGTTTGACCGCATTCCCGACCGAGGGCTACACGTTCGTTGGCTGGCAGGTTGGCGAGCAATCCCGCGGGACCCTCAACCCGCTCAAGCTGACGATGGGCGCGGATCGCACTGTCACGGCGGTTTTCGCTAAGCCTACCTTTACACTGAGCACACAAGCGAATGGCGGGGGGACCATTGGTGTCTCGCCGACCGGTGGCATTTACGCGGCAGGCACGTCGGTCAGCCTCACGGCGACCGCGGACCCTGGATATCGTTTCACTGGCTGGCTTGTGGATGGCAACAGTCGAGGGATAAACGTCCCGCTGGTTTTGACGATGAACGCGAATTATCGAGTTGCTGCAAACTTTGTCTTGGATGGCCCCGCCAGTCCCGATCCCAGCCTCATCTATCCCCTGGCGCTCTCTGCGACGGCGGGTGGCACGGCGGCGGCAGTTCCAGGTGTCGGGCCGTATGCGCCCAATACCCGCGTCACCCTCAGTGCGACCCCGGCGAGCGGTTACGTCTTCACCGGTTGGACGATCGATGGTGTGGCCGCCGGTTTGGCGAACCCCTACACCCTCACGATGACCGCAGCGCGCAGCGCGGTCGCCAATTTCGCACCCGCGCATACCCTCAATTTGTCGTACACGAGTGGCGGGCGGGTTGTCGCCAGCGCCGCGACCTGGGCGGGGGACTCGCCGTATCCGGTGGGGACGGTGGTGACGTTGGAAGCAATCACCGCCAGTAACGGCGTGTTCACCGGCTGGACGATCGACGGGGTTTTTCAGGGCTGGGCGACGCCGCTGACCCTGACGATGGACGGACCGCATAGCGTAGTGGCGACATTCACCGGGCGGCCGCGCTTCGGCGATCTGCCGCCCGGTCCGCCGCCGTACGAGGCGATCACCCAACTCGCGGCGCGGGGGATCGTGCGCGGCTACGAGGATGGCGACTTCGGTCCGAACGATACGACGCTCCGGGCGCAGATGGCCGCGCTGATCGTCCGCGCGCTGGGTTGGGAGGGTGAGAATCAGCCGAATCCGTTCAGCGATCGCAACGGCGTGGACGATGGGCTCTGGCGGTCGGTCGCCACGCTCGCGGCCTATGATGTGGCGCGTGGTTATGGCGACGGCACCTATGGCACCCTCGATCCCGTCTTGCAAATCCAGACGATCGCCTTCATCACTCGCGCGATGGTCCGCGAGGGGCGCTGGGTGGCGCAGTCGGATAATCCGGCGCTCTTCCCCGCAATCCCAGATTCCTCCGGCCACCGCGAAGACCTCGCCACCTTCGTCCACTACGCCGGTGCGCCACCCGGTACCGCTCTCGGTGGCAATTGGGCGACCTGGGACATCGCTTCTTCGCGGGCCTGGTTCGCCACGGCGCTCTGGCAGGCGTTGGATAGCTATTACAACGCCGATCGCACGCCGTAAATCCGCTCCGGCTCCACGTTGTGGTTACTCGGATCGCTTGCATCAAGAGCGCTCAGCCCGCATCGCGCTGACGCTCCCGTCGTGGCGCACCCTTCCCCGCGGTCATTCGTTCTCCCGGCGATAGGTGTCTGAGCGACTGCAGGGAGGGGATTGTGACCAGGCTGGCGATTCTCGCTGATATCCACGGTAATTTCCCCGCCCTGGAGGCGGTCCTGGCCGACCTCGCAGCCTTCCCGGTCGATGGTGTCATCGTGGCGGGCGATCTGATCAACTGGGGGCCGTTCTCGGCTGCGATCGTCGAGCGGGCGCTGGCGGAAGGCTGGGCGGTTATTCGCGGCAATAACGAGTTCTATCTCCTGGACTACCTCACACCCCAGGCCCCGACGGAATGGGCCGACCCGGCGCACTATCCGATGCTGCCGTGGCTGCGCCAGCAACTTGCGGGTCACCTGCACACGCGGATCGCCGCCTGGCCCGACACGCTGAGTATCCGCCCACCGGATGCCCCGCCGCTGCGGATCGTCCACGGCTCAGCGCGCAGCAATAGCGAGGGGATCTTTCCGGGGATCGGGGTGGTGGAACTCGCGCCCATGCTCGCCGGGGTGCCCGAGGGGACGATCGTCGCGGCGCATACACACCTGCCGCTCGACTGTTGGGTTGGGCACTGGCACCTCTTCAACCCCGGCTCGGTCGGGGTGCCGCTGCAAGGGGAACTGATCGCCAGTTATCTGCTGCTCGATGGTGACGAGACAGGCTGGCGCGGCACCTTCCGGCGTGTGCCGTTCAGCAATGCGGCTGTCTACGCCGAGTTCGCGCGCCAGAAGTTCGTCGCCACCTGCGGGATCATCGGGGAGTTGGTGCTGGCCGAATTCCAGACCGCCCGGCTCCAGGTCCACCCGTTCCTCCAGTGGCGGCAGGCGATCTGCCCCGACGCCCCGTTCGATCGCGAGACGTTGACGCGCTTCCGCCAGAGCGATCCGCTGCCGTATCTCCCATCGGCTTATCGCAGTGCCGCTGCGGATCCGGCGGCGAGCACCCCGCCACCGGCTACGGGCTGATCGCCGCCAACTCCTCAGTAGGTGGTGTCTCGTGACGATGGACTAGGACTTTCACGCTATAGCGCGAGGCGCGCAACTGGCGAATACTCTCTGTCTGCAACGCATTGCCGCCGTCAACTCCTGCGGCAGTTGCCCTCTCGCAGAAGGAGCGCCGCCCATGCGTCCCGGTCTTCATCGTCCCGCGCCATTGTTGTTCGGTGCCGTCCTTGTGTCGCTCATCGTTGGCCTGCTGTCGCCGGGTGCCTTGCCGATGGGCGCCGCGTCGCCGCAGGTCGGCACGGCCGAGGTCTTCCCCGACGACAATATCTGGAACCTTCCGGTCACCGATCTGCCTGTGCATCCCCTTTCGTCGACCTACCTGAACAATATCGGTCTCGGTTCCGGTCTCAAGGCCGATTTCGGCGCGGGACTCTGGGATGGTGGGCCGATCGGTATACCGTACATCGTCGTTCCCGGTTCTCAACCGAAGGTGCCGATCCATTACACCGCCTATGGCGATGAGAGCGACCCGGGGCCGATGCCGATCCCGCGCGATGCGCCGGTCGAGGGTGGCCCGGCTGGCGACGGCGATCGGCATATCCTCGTGATCGATGAAGATAACCGGATCCTCTACGAACTGTATAATGCCTGGCCGAATCCCGATGGCAGCTGGAATGCCGATAGCGGGGCGGCCTGGTCGCTGGACGCCAATATGCTCCGCCCCGATGGCTGGACCTCGGCCGACGCCGCTGGGTTGCCAATCTTCCCCGGCCTGGCGCGCTACGACGAGGTAGCGCGCGGCGCGATCAACCATGCGCTGCGCTTCACGATCCCACGAACGCAGCGCGCCCACCTCTGGCCCGCGCGTCACGATGCGAGCTCGTCCACCGATCCTGCCCGCCCACCGATGGGCTTGCGCCTGCGACTGAAAGGATCGGTGAATATCGCGGCCTATCCCCCGCAGGCGCGGGTCGTGCCGCAAGCCCTCCGCGATTACGGGATGATCCTCGCCGATAATGGCAGCGCGATGTATGTCAGCGGCGCGCCCGATGACCGCTGGGATAACGATGATCTCCGTACCCTCGGCGGGATCAATGCCGCCATGTTCGAGGCAGTCGATGTCTCGGGGGTGACGGTGAGCCCGGATTCTGCACAGACGCGGCAGAGCGCTATCCCCGCCTCGCCAACGCCGGGGCAGCAAACGCTCATCGTCACGAGCGAGGGCCGAGGCAGTGTGACGCCAGGCGGCGGCGCAGTCGCCACTGGCGCAACGGCCACCCTGACCGCCACACCGGATGCCGGGTGGCTGTTCGCCCGCTGGCTCGTCGATGGGCGGGTTGCCGGTTATAACCCGACGTTCGCGCTGAATATGACGACCGGGCATCGGGTCGTCGCACAGTTCGCACAACCGCACCCGTACCCCGATCTGCCGTCCACTGTCCCTTGGGCGGCGATCGACCACCTCGCCGGGGCGGGTGTCATTCGCGGCTATCAGGATGGCACGTTCGGCCTCGCCGACACAACGTTGCGGGCACAGATGGCGGCCTTGATCGCTCGGGCGGTCGGGTGGGAGGACGAGGATTGGGGCAACGGCTTCAGCGATCGGGGGGAACTCGACGCGGCGCTGTGGCGCAATGTCGGCGCGTTGGCCCATTATGACGTGGCGCGCGGCTAGGGCGACGGTTCATACGATCCGATAGGCCCGGTGCTCAACGTGCAGGCGATCAGCTTCATCAGTCGGGCGATGGTCGCGCGGGGTTGGTGGGTTGCCCAGACGGATGATCGACGACTCTACCCGAATGTGCCGCCCTCGTCGGGTGCGCGCGGTGATTTGGCGACGTATGTCCACTATGTCGGCCCGTTGCTCGGCACGACCGCCACGACCGAGGGGTGGGATGTCTGGGCGGAGCCGGTGACACGGGCGTGGTTCGCCCACGCTCTCTGGCTCGCGCTGACCCATCCCCGGCCGTGACCGCGTGTGCATCCGCGGCATCGCGGCGACGGGCGCGTCGCCACCCAGGAGCCGCCCGCCGCACCAGAAGGGCTAGCCGAGGCCGACCTTGCGTGATCTCAGTCATCCCGAAGTGCTACGAGATGGTGACATATCCCCGCATGTAGGAATGTGGGGGTGAGCAGAAGGGGGGGCGTAGGGGGCGTCAATCTCCTGCTCACCTCCACCGGGTTGCCGTGACTCACATGCCTGACTCTGCGCTCCTGCGCTACTGGGGTCGCGGATGATGGTAGCGACACGTCCGGCGAGCGGGACATCGCTATTTTCGTATCAATAGTAGGATAACGTAGAGTAGGATGGCATGGATTTCCGGCTCTGCGCCATTTCTGGTGCCGCGAAGATTGTTAGCAGGGCCTATTTCCTGCGCGGACGACGGGGCTTGGCGGGCGTTGGCGGCGGGGCA
>DATCMP010000789.1:0-7781 GCA_036563365.1 Thermomicrobiales bacterium | reverse complement strand
TGCGGATCATCGGGACCGCTTCGCCGCAGGGGTTCAACAAGTGGCTCGAAACCGATGGGACGCTGGCGGAAGCAGCCGTCCCCCTCCGCTTCGAGTCGCCGACGGTGGCCGAGACGACCGCGATCCTGGACCTCCACCGCGAATCGTTCGAGCGCGAGTACACCATCACCTTCGCCGCCGATGCGATGAGCGCGGCGGCGACGCTGGCGAAGCAATACCTGCCCGGCGCGCTCCCCAGCACCGCCCTCGCCGCGCTGGAACGCGCCTGCGTGCTGGTGCAACTCGCCGGGGCAACCGCGCCGGAACTCCGCACCGTCGGTGTCGCCTCCGACCCGACCGTCGATGCCGGTGATATCGCCGCCGCCGTCGGCGCGATGAGCGGCGTGCCGGTCGGCCAGATGGTCGGGCCGGAGCGCGAACGGCTCGCGCGGATGGAGGAAGAGTTACACGGGCGGGTGATCGGCCAGGACGAGGCGATCGCGGCGATCAGTCGCGCCTATCGTCGCGCCAGGGCCGGGTTCCGCGACGTGAAACGCCCGATCGGCTCCTTTCTCTTCCTCGGCCCCAGCGGCGTCGGCAAGACCGAGACGGCCCGCGCCCTCGCCGAATTCCTCTTCGGCACGGAGGAGGCGATGGTGCGGATCGATATGTCGGAGTACGGCGAGAAGCACACGGTCGCCCGACTCGTCGGTGCCCCACCAGGCTACGTCGGCTATGAGGAGGGCGGGCAACTGACCGAGCAGGTCCGGCGCAAGCCGAGCTCGGTCGTCCTCTTCGATGAGGTCGAGAAGGGCCACCCCGATGTCTACAACCTCTTCCTACAGATCCTCGACGATGGCTGGCTGACCGACGGCAAGGGGCGGCGGATCGACTTCCGCAACACGATCATCATCATGACCTCCAACCTCGGCACCGAGTACATCCTGGCCGAGGGGAACGCGCAGGCGGGCGCGCCGCTGCCCGAATCGACGCGCGAGCAGATCGATGATGTCTTGCGTAGCCACTTCCGACCCGAATTCCTCAACCGGATCGACAAGATCGTGACCTTCACGCCGCTGAGTCGCGACCAACTCGGCAAGGTGCTCGATCTCAGCCTCGGGCGTGTCTACGGGATGGCCGCCGCCGCCGGGTTGCGCTTCGAGTTGACCCCCGCCGCGAAAGAGTGGCTGCTCGATCAGAATACGCAGCCCGAGTTCGGTGCCCGCCCGATCCGACGGATCGTGCAGGATTACGTACAGGACGCCCTCGTCGACGGCCTCACCGATGGCGATTTCGCTCCGGGCGATGCGCTGCGTGCAGATGCCTCGGCGACAGACGAGCGGGGACTTGTCTTCACCAAAGTACCGGAGACCGTCGCAACGACACCCCCAACCGCGCAGGCTGAAGAATTAGCGATCACCCCCGTCAATGCCACGGTCAGCACCGGGAGCGATGCGGAAGCCGCGCCACCCGGACTGAAGAGCGAGCAAGGCGGCTAAACGGCGCGGCAGACGCGATACAATGAAGCCACGAACGCCGCCCCGACCGAACCGGGGCGGCGTTCATTGTACAGTCGCACTACCCGGCCTCGACGGGGCGCGGCACCGTCGCCAGGGTCGCCCTCGGAGAGAACTGTCCACACCGCCGCGGGAGGCGGTCATTGTATGGGGAACTGCCGCAAGAATTGCCGATGATGGCGGAAAGATTGCGTTAGCCTGGGAATGACGTAATGACGCAGAGCGGCAAGAGAGAACGTGGTGGCGCAGAAAACCATAACCGACAGGCAGCAGCGTCGATCCGCGAAGCAACGGTCCCCGGAGAGGAAGATCGACCGCGTCTATGCTCTGCTTGAGCAGAGCTACGGTGTCAGAATTAATGACCCCGGTGGCGATCCGCTCGACGGCCTGATCGGGACGATCCTCTCGCAGGCCACGACCGATACCAATAGCAGTCGCGCGCATCGTGCCCTGCGCCAGGCGTACCCCGACTGGGCGACGATCCTCACCACACCGGAAGAGGAATTGGCCGAGGTCATCCGTTCCGGTGGGCTAGCGAACCTGAAAGCGCGACGGATCAAAGAGATGCTGGCGGCGATTCAGGAAGAACGCGGCAATCTCGATCTCGCGTTCCTTGATGCGCTAACGCCCGAGGACGGGCGCGATTGGCTGCGCCGCCTGCCTGGCGTCGGCCCGAAAACGGCGGCGTGTGTCATGATGTTCGATCTCGGCAAGCCGATCCTGCCGGTCGATACGCACGTTCATCGCGTCTCGAAACGGATCGGGCTGATCGGCCCGCGGATCAGCGCCGAAGCGGCACACAATGCCCTCCAAGAGCAGCTACAGCCCGAGCAGATCTACGAATTCCACCTCAACATGATCGCGCATGGCCGCACAATATGCCGCGCCCCGCTCCCGAAATGCCCCCTCTGCCCGCTGACAACGCTGTGCAATTATTACCAGGGGATCAAGCAAGCGCCATGCGTCGCTGAACGATCCCTGGCTACAGAGGGGCGGCACGACAACATCTATCAAGGATAGCCGTCGCCTATCGCAATAGATGACGATCAGGCAAGGGCCGACGGAGCGTGCAAGGGCGGTCGGATTTTCCCTGACCGCCCACGCTAACTGACCGCTCCTGACCAGGGCACGGACACCCCGAATTCGGCGGCGATGATGTCCAGTTCCTCGCGGTGGCGGCTGCCGACCGGTACGCCCTCCGTCGCCCACCGCCGCTCGCGCTCCCATTCGAGCCGACCGGGTAAGGTCGCGCGCTCGGTACCCGCGAACGGTACCAATTGGGTCAAGACCCGGTGATACTCGTCCACCTCGTGTTGCAGGATGGCGGGATCGATGAAGCGCGCCGGGTCGATGAAGACGATCAGCGACCCTTGGTTCGCACCGGGGAATGCCCTCGTGGCCCGCGCCTCGTCCAACGGCACGCCGCCCAGGAAACCGCCGAGCACCTGACAGACGGTGCCAAGCCCGAAGCTGCGATAGAGGGTGCTGGGCAACTCCTCAAGCATCATCCGCTGCCGCTCTTCGGAGATATTGTAGAGATCGTGGATCGCCCCGATGTCGAGGACCAACGGCGGCTCTTCGCCGGCCGGGATCGCGAAGCTCATCGGCGAACCCCCGGCGGCCTGGATCTGACCCTGCCCCGGCTGTAACAGCAGTTGATGGCCGGAGGTGTCGTAGCCAATCAAACCAGCGGCGGCGGCCACGCGCGTGTAGAGTCCTGCCGCGCCGAAATGCCCATGATTGCGCGTCACGGCGACGGCCACGCCGATCTCCCGTGCCTTCGTCACCAGGCGGTGTGCCGCCTCCCAGCAGGGGAAGTAGCCCAGTCCGGCATCGCCATCGACCAGCAAGGTCGCCGCCGACTCGTTGAGGATTTGCACCCGCGGTCGTGGATTGAGCCGACCATCGCGCAGCAGGCGCGCATAGTCGATCATCTGGCGCGAGCCATGACTGAAGACGCCACGCAGATCGTTGCTCACGAGTAGCTCGGCCAGCAGGGCGGCCTGCGCCTCGTCGGCACCGGCACGCTCCGCGAGCGTTCGCACCAGCTCGCGGAGCGTCGCCGCTGGCACCCTGATGGCATCGTTCGGCTCAACATTCACGCGGAACCTCCTTGCGTGTCGGCAATCAGTGCTGTGGCTGGACGACTGATTTGGCGAACCGCCGACCCGTTGAATCGGGACCGGTACAGGGGCAGACAATAACGCACGACGGCTAGCCAGTCCAGCGCGACCATTGCGTGAGGGAATCGGTTGGACGCCGGCACGGGGCAACGGTACACTCAGCCTCGCCCTCTGGCACGCGCTCTATCGCATTGGGAGGTCACGACTGATGGTGTCCCCGATTTCTACCGCCACCCTTGGCCGTACGGGCTTGGCCGTGACCCGCATGGGTTTCGGCTCCGTCTTCATCGGTATGCCGAATGTTTCCGACGAGCAGGCGATCGCGACGGTACGGCGCGCACTCGACCGTGGCATCACCATCTTCGACACCGCGCCACACTACGGCAACGGGCTGAGCGAGCGGCACTTCAGCGCGGCGTTCGCGGGGATCGATCGCGACAGCTATATTCTCGCCACGAAAGTCGGCAAGCGGATCGCGCCCGATGGCACACTCTACTTCGACTATAGCCGCGACGGTGCCTTACGGAGTATCGAGGAGAGCCTGCAACGATTGCAGGCCGAGCGGATCGACATCGTCCACATCCACGACCCGGACGATCACGAGCGGGAAGCGCTGAACGAGATCTTCCCCGCACTGGCGGAATTGCGCTCGCAAGGCGTGATCCGCGCGATCGGCGCGGGGATGAACCAGTGGGAAATGCTCTCGCGCTTCGCCCGGCAGGCCGACTTCGATTGTTTCCTCCTCGCCGGACGTTACACCCTCCTCGAACAAAAGGCGTTGGATGAGTTCCTGCCGCTCTGCCTGGAGCGCAATATCGGGGTCTTCCTCGGCGGGGTGTTTAATAGCGGGATCCTCGCCACAGGCGCGCGACCAGGAGCCTCGTATCAGTACCAGGCCGCGCCGCTGGAGATCCTGGAACGCGTCGGGCGGATCGAGGCGATCTGCGCGCGACATGGCGTGCCGCTCCAGACGGCGGCGTTGCAGTTCCCGCTCGCGCACCCCGCCGTGACAAGCCTCGTCATCGGCGCGAAATCGCCGGAGGAGATCGATGCCAACCTCGCGGCTTTCGACCGCGCCATCCCCACCGCACTCTGGGAGGAGTTACGAAGCGAGGGACTGATCGCGGAACAGGCACCGCTACCGCAGGGATAAAAACGGGCCACCGCAGACAGCGGCGATATATCGTCGTCGGCGCACCCCCCGATACCGAATCGGCTACACTGGATCATGGCGCGGTACACAGCCGCGCACCGCGCACGACACGCACGAGAGGAGATCCGATGCCGACAGTTCGCTTCGCGCTCGCATTACCGCCGAGCCAGGTTGCCTGGGGCGATTATCTCACCGCCGCCCAGGCCGCCGATGCGCTCGCCTTCGAGACGTTCTGGGGCTTCGATCACCTGATGCCGATCTTCGGCGACATGGACGGCCCGAACTTCGAGTGTTACACCACGATGGCCGCCATCGCAGCGGCGACGAAGCGGATCCGCATCGGCGCGCTGGTCAGCGGCGTCGCCTACCGCAACCCGGCATTACAGCTCAAGGAAGCGACCCAGATCGATGTCATCTCCGGCGGGCGCTTCGATTTCGGCATCGGTGCTGGCTGGGCCGAGCGGGAGTTCAAGGCATTCGATCTCCCCTTTCGCGAGCCGAAGGCGCGGATCGGGATGCTCCGCGAGACGCTCGATGTTGCGAAGCTCCTCTGGAGCGGCGACCCGCACAAGAAGGTCTCCTACGAAGGAACCTACGTGAAGGTGACCGACTGCTTCCTTAACCCGCAGCCGATCCAGACCCCGCCGCCGATCCTGATCGGTGGTGGCGGCGAGCAATTGACGCTGCGCGTGGTCGCCCGCCACGCCGACATCTGGCACGGCGGCGGCGACGCGGCCACCCTGACGCGCAAGATCGGGCTGATCGATGAGTATGCGCGCGGTTACGGGCGCGACCCGGAGACGATCGCCAAGTCCACCAGCGTCAGCATCTGGGTCGGCGGCGAGATCCCCGACTCGGCGGTCGCCGAGATCACCAAACTCAGCGGCCGCCCCGCCGAACAGATCAAGCAAGGGATGCTCCAGGGCGATCCGGCGGCGATCGAGGCGAAGATCCGCGAACTGGTCGCGCTCGGGATCACCTACTTCATCGTCAGCGGCGGCAGTCACGCGCTGACGGAGAACTGGGGACGGATCTCCGAGGAGATCATCCCGCGCTTCGCCAACGGCTGAGCGCGAGGCCACAATTCCGATTAATACAATCGTGCTCAGGATCGAGCACACGCGGTAAGCGGCACCACCGGGCTACATGGTCGGCGGTGCCGCTTCATAGTGAATAGCAAAGGTGATAGCTCATAGGCCGACGATTCCTACTGCCTCTGGCCCTGTCACAATGAACTCGGCGCGCTAATGCGCGCCGAATGGTGACGGCACGAACTCCTGCCGCAGCGTATCGACCAGCCCCAGATCGGTGAGACGATAGAACGGCGCGACCGGCAGGCCGAGGCTGGAGATCGCCAGGATCGGCGAGGGGCCGCTGAGCCCGAGGGTCCGCGCACAGTCGTTGAAGGCGCGCACTTCCGCCGCGATCGTCGCCACCGGCTCGGTTGACATCAGTCCGCCGACCGGCAGGCGTACGGTCGCCAGGACCGCACCATCGCGCACGAGCGCCACACCGCCACCGATCGTCGCCACCGCGCGCACCGCCGCCGCCATATCCTCCGGCGTGCGGCCAGCGACGATCAGGTTGTGGCTATCGTGCGCCACGGTCGTCGCGAGAGCGCCCTCGCGCAGCGGCAGGCCGCGCAAGAGCGCCAAGGTCGGCGGATGCCCCTGCCCGTGACGCGGCACCACACTGAGCAGGACCAGATCGGCGGGTAATGGCTCCGCCAGGGCACCGGCCTTGAAATGCAGCGTCACCTCGCCCAGGGTCGTGGTGCGATTGGGGTCCATCGCGATCACCGGCACCGGCACCGGTCCGTCAGCACCCAGCACGGTCGGGCGGAAGGACGCCGCGGCGATCGGGCCGATCCGCACGCTATTCTCGATGGGCGGCGGGGTGGGATCGGCAAACTCCGCGACCAGCACACCATCGCGCGCGACGACTTGTCCACCAGCCAGAACGATCGCCGCGCGCGGGGCGGCCAGCGACTCGACCAGGACGATGTCGGCCAACTTCCCGGCGGCGATAGCGCCGAGATCGCGCAATCTATAGCGGGTCGCGCCATTCAGGGTGGCGAGGCGGATCGCCAGCGCCGGATCGACACCGTGCTCGATCAGCACGCGCACGCCGCGATCCATATGCCCGTTCCGCAGCAGATCATCCGGCTCGATATCATCGGTGCAGAGCGCTGCATTCCAGGGAAGCGGCACGGCACGCAGCGCCTCGGCGAGGAACGCGGCGGTATGACGGAAGGTATTCTCCCGCCCGTAGACCCACATCCCGGCGCGCAGCTTATCGACCATTTCAGCGGCGCTGCGGCATTCGTGGTCGGAATCGACCCCGGCGGCGAGATACGCGGCCAATTCGCGATCGGCCAGCAGCGGGCAATGCCCTTCGAGGGTCTTGCCGCTCGCCAGGCCCGCTTCGACAATCGCTGCCGTGCGCGGCTCCTGCCGGACGACGCCGGGATAATCCATCAGTTCGGCCACGCCGAGGACGCGCGGCCAGCGGAGCATCGCGGCGACCTCCGCCGCCTCGAACGTCGCACCAGCCGTCTCGATCGATGGCACAGCCGGGACGCTCGACGGCACGGTGACGTAGACCCGTAACGGCAGGCTCTCGCTGGCCCGCAGCATCCATTCGACCCCGGCCAGCCCGCCGACATTGCCGATCTCGTGCGGATCGATCACGACGGTCGTGGTGCCGAACGGCAGGACGCCGCGCGCGAAGTTCGGCGGCGTCACCATCGTCGATTCGATATGAACGTGGGTATCGACGAAGCCGGGGATAGCGGTCAGGCCACGCGCATCGATCTCTTTGGCCCCGACCAGGCCCCAATGACGCTCCCGATCAACGACCGCGATCCGGTCGCCGAAAATGCCGATGTCGGCGGGATAGGTCTCGCCGGTGTAGACATTGAGCAGATCGCCGCCGCGAATGACCAGATCGAGCGGGCGGTCACCACGCGCCGCCTCAACAAGCTCGCGGCGTGTGGGAGGCTCGCCATGC
>DATCMP010000786.1:0-1879 GCA_036563365.1 Thermomicrobiales bacterium | reverse complement strand
GACCGGATAGCCCTCTTCGTCCATCGTGGCGGTGATCTGGTTCAGGGTTACCTGCTGCGGGTTGAACTCGACCTTGACCTGCTTCGTCTGCTCGTCGGCCTTGACGCTGCTGACGCCGGGGAGCGCGCCGACGGCCCCCTGGATTGCCGCGACGCAGTGGCCGCAAGAGATGTCCGGCGCGGTCAGGGTCGCGCGCTCGATCATGCTGCTCATGTGATCCTCCTCGAATCTTCCGCTGCGGTGCGCCCCCATTGGCGTCCCGCTTTATGTTCCAGCCGCCGCGAGTTCCCTCGGCGAGCGGCGTGAACCCGTTGTTGGTTTACCGCACCTCGATCACGAACGGTACGGTGATGACCTGGCCCTCGCGGTTGAACTGCGCCCAGACTTTGTAGAGGCCGGGCCGCGCGAAGGTGTGCGTGAAGCTGACCTCGGGGCCGAATGTCCCCGTCGGCGCGACCGCCGCCGCGCCGTGGCCGTGGTCGCCCGCTTCGCCATGCGTGTGGGCGAAGAGGCTGCTATCGGCCGAGACGATCGCGACGTGCGCCGCCGCGCCGAGGTATTGGGTCAGGTCGGTCACCGGCTGGCCGTCACGGGTCAGGGTGAAGGTGAAGGTCGCCTCGGTCCCCGCGGTCACCGCCGCCGGGCTCTTGAGCGCCACCGTGAGGCCGTTGGCGGTCTGCGGCGTCGAGTCCGGCGCGAGATTCGCCGCCGTGCCGGTCGCTGCGCCGACGGTCAGCGGGCGCTGGTCGAGGACGGTGCGGTCGCCACGCTTGAACTCGTCATAGAGGGTGTAGGTGCCAGCCGGGAGGGTCGTGGTCACGCTGTAGTTCCCGGCATTGTCGAGTTGCGGGTGGATATGCTGGAACTCGCGCAGATCCGTGCTGACGAGGATCAGGTGCATCGGGCGCTCGTGGTCGATCGGCAGGTCGGTGATCGCCTGACCACTAGCGATGTCCACGACGCGGTAGCGCAACGTCATTGGCTGGCCGGGGACCGCCGTCGCCGGTTCACTGGCCCACTCGACGCGCAGGCCGACCTCAGCGGCGGTGACCTCGCCTTTCTCGCTATGCTCGCCGTGTGTCGCCCCGGCTGTGCCTGTTTCCATCGCGTGGGTTTCCGTGCCCATGCCGCGCGCGCTGAGCCAGAAAGCACCGACGCCGATGGCGAGGGCCAGCACCGCGATCCCGACAAGGTAGCTCCACTCCGCGATCCGCCGCCCCAACGCCGGGTGCGTGATCTCGCGGGTGTTGCTCGGTGCTCGCCAACCACGCAGGCGCAAGCTGTTGGTGACGACGCTGACGCTGCTCATCGCCATCGCGGCGGCGGCGAGGACCGGGTTCAGCAGTTGCCCGGTGAACGGGTAGAGGATGCCGATCGCGACCGGGATGAGGACGACGTTGTAGGCGAAAGCCCAGAAAAGATTCTGGCGGATCGTCGCCATCGTCCGGCGCGAGAGGGCGATCCCGCTGACCACCCCGCGCAGGTCGCCGCCGACGAGGGTGATGTCGCTGGCCTCGACCGCCACGTCGGCACCGGTGCCGATCGCGATCCCGAGGTCGGCGGTCGCCAGCGCGGGGGCGTCGTTGACGCCATCGCCGACCATCGCCACGACCCCGCCGCGCCCTTGCAACTCGGCGACTTTCGCCGCCTTCTCGCCCGGCAAGACCTCGGCCAGGACATGGTCGGGGGCGATGCCGACTTGCTTGGCGATCGCCGTCGCGACCTCGCGGTTGTCGCCGGTCAGCATCCAGACATCGAGCCCGAGGGCGCGGAGGCTGGATACCGCTTCGACTGATTCCGGCTTCAGCGTATCGGCCACCGCGATGATCCCCGCCGCGTCGCCGTCCACGGCGATGTACATCGGCGTCTTCCCGGCGCG
>DATCMP010000782.1:0-1798 GCA_036563365.1 Thermomicrobiales bacterium | reverse complement strand
TTATCCTGAGCCTCGCGGTCGCGGTTGTGTTACCGGCGGCAATCGGTCGGTTCGCAGTTAGCGGCAATATCGCCGCTGGACTCCAGTTCGGTGCCGTCATCGCCACGGTGCGACAGAACATCGGCATGTTCGTTATCATCGCGCTGCTCAATACCTTCCTCGTGCCGCTGATTTCGGGTATCGGGATCATTGCGTGTTTCATCGGGGCGGCATTCACCGCATTCTACGCCTACCTGATGATCTACCACCTTTACGGTCAGGCGTATCGTGCCACCCAGGGTGGGACGATGGACTACGGTCAGCAGTACGGGCAACCTTATCAGCAGCGACCATTCTAAGGTCTCGCGATTAATCAGGTTTTACGACGATGGACGGTATCCTCAGCGGATTCGGTCTGGCGGGTGCGGCGGGGCTCAACGCCTATATCCCGCTCCTCCTCCTCGGGGTCGCCGGGCGCCTCGGTTATGCCGATCTCAACGCACCCTACGATCTGCTCGGCAGCAATATCGGCCTCGGCGTCCTGGTCGTTTTGCTGGTGATCGAGGTACTGGCCGACAAATTCCCCGGCGTCGATCATGTCAACGACGTGATCAATACCGTGATTCGCCCGGCGGCTGGCGCAGCGCTCTTCCTGTCGAGCAACGACGCGGGTACGCTGAATCCGGTCCTGGCTGGGCTGTTCGGCTTGCTGATGGCGGGCGGCGTCCACGCCACGAAGGCGACGGCCAGGCCATTCGTGACGGCAACCACGGGCGGGCTCGGTAACCCGGTCGTGAGTTTCCTTGAGGATCTCCTCTCGTTGTTCGGCGCGTTGCTGGCGATCTTCGCGCCGTTCTTCGTCGGAATCTTCCTGCTCCTGCTGGTCATCTTTATTGTCGTCATGCTGCGCCGACGGCAAAAGCGCCGCATGGCGACTCGTAACGGCTACGCTATCGGGTGAGTACACCGTCGCCAGTGCTGTGACCGAGGCCGCCGATCCTGTTCGGGATCGGCGGCCTCCGCGCGTAGGGATAGCTGACACCCAACATCGAAAACTCACCAAAGTTGACACAACACGACGCAAGTAGTACAATAGCAGCAAGGGAATGAGCCGGGCTGCAAGCGCACGATCGCGCGATGCGGCGCGAGTCGTGGGGGGAGCGATGGATTTCAAAGATTATTACAAGACACTCGGCGTGAAGCGCGATGCGAGCGAGAAGGAGATCCGTGCCGCCTTCCGCAAGCTGGCGCGTCAGCACCACCCCGATATGAATAAAGATGATAAGGGGGCCGAGGCGCGCTTCAAGGAGATCAACGAAGCGAACGAAGTCCTGAGCAACCCCGAAAAACGCAAGATGTACGACCAGTTCGGGGCTGACTGGCAGAACTACCAGCAGGCCCAAGGGGCGCGGGGCGGCCAGCAGGCCGGTGCCGACTTCAGCCAGTGGTTCAGCGGCCAGGCGGCGGGCGGGCGCGGTGGCACGCGCGTCGAATACGGCGACGCGGGCGAGTTCTCGGACTTCTTCGAGACGTTATTCGGCGGCGGTCGCGGTCAGGGACGCGGCTTCGGCCAGCCTCGTCCGCAACGCGGCGAGGATCAGGAGTACGAACTTGCGGTCACGCTGGAAGAGGCCGATCGCGGCGCAACGCGCGGGTTGGAATTGCAGTCGCCGACGATCTGCGCCACCTGCGGCGGCAACGGGATCGTCGAGCATCGCCGCTGCCCGACCTGCGGCGGGAATGGCACGATCATGCAATCTCGCCGCATCGAGGCGCGGATCCCCGCCGGTGTGCAGGAGGGGAGCCGGATTCGCCTGAC
>DATCMP010000777.1:0-2542 GCA_036563365.1 Thermomicrobiales bacterium | reverse complement strand
GGCGGATGTTGGCATATCGAGTGTTGTATCCTGATCGCGGTTCCGCCTCGCCGCGCGCAGATCGTCGAGCACGGTCAGGGCCGGGAGCCGTGGCATGACGTGCAGGAGCAGGATTTCCGCCCCAAACGAGCGTGCATAACCCTCGGCGACCGGCAACTTCGCCTCGCCCGGCGTCGTCAAGTCCAGCGGCAACAAGATCCGCGTCGGAACCGACATGGCAATCGCTCCAATGGCCGACAAAAACCCGTCGCCATCGTCTCAGCACTATCCATGCCGCAAGCGCCCGCCAGCAACCCTTCGTCACCCACCGCGAACAACAGCCGCCGTTGCGTAAGCCACCTGGTACCGGGGAGCATCGGCGAGCGGGCAAAGGTGTACGCCGGGTCGTTGGGAATCGTTCCGCTACAGTAGCCATAATCGCATGGTAGAATTGCACCGCATGGAGCGCCCACGCGTACAGGAACACGGCGCGGTGAACGCGCTGCGCCAGCTGCGGAGGAAGTCTTGCCGATCACTATCTCGCAGGTGCTCGATCTGTTGATGGCACTGGTGCTGATCATGTTCGTACCCATCGGCCTGTGGCGTGGTGCCTTGCGCGAATGGCTCACGTTGGCGGGGATCACCCTCGGCCTCCTCTTGGCCGGCAGCTGGGCCACGCCGTGGGGTACCGACATTGCCTCCGCGACCGGTCGCGATCAGAACCTCACCTCGTTCACCGTCGCGATCGGCTTTTTCCTCGGTGCCACCCTGAGCGTCGGTTATGGCGGCGGAGTTACCTTGCCCTATCGCCCGGATCTTACCGGCACGAATCGGTTTCTCGGGGCCTTACTCGGGCTCGGCAATGGCACCCTGATCCTCAGCGGCGTCTTGCAAATCATGCAGCGCAACCTCTTCGAAGGCCGACCCGAGTCGCCGCTGAAGACCGCCGCGCTGGCCGCTTTCCTGATCGATTCTGTCGGTTGGGTCTATCTGGGCCTGTTCGCCATCTTCATCGGCTGCATCGTGGCGGGTCTGGCGAGGCGCTGGACGGAGGGGACGCCGCTCCTGGAGGAATACGCCCCGAACCATGCGACCGGCGAACGCGACGACTGGGATCAGCAGGCAAGCTGGTCCCCCGCCGTGTCACCGGTCAAGCCAACGACGAGGTCCGCGCCCCAACCGGACCCACCGGTGAGCCAGCAAGCGACCACGGTCTTGCAAGTTGTGCCGAAGAGTGCCGTGGGGGGGCAGGAAGCGCCCGATAACGTGCCGCCGGCGGTGCAAGCGGACCGCGCCACCCCGACGCGACAAGTCACCGATATTGTTCGCCGACAGTCGTCGGCGACCGCACTCCCCGCCAACGTCACGCCGATCGGCAACCACAACGGTCGCGCGATTGCCGAGCGATCGGGGGACGATGAGGCACGCTTGTCACGCCAACCAGCACCCGCCCGCCCCGGTGATGCGCCGACACTCGTGCCACGCCCGAACGACGCCGACGACGCCCCGACGCTGGCACAACGCCCAGGGAAAAGTGTCGCTCACGCTACCGCGACGCCGACCGGAGGGACCGGAACAGACGAACGGGTGTGCGGCAGCTGCGGCGCATCCGTCGCCGCGAACGCGCGCTTCTGCCTCATCTGCGGGCATATCATCGGCACCGCCGAGAAACGCCAGGTCGCGCGACGCCCATAAGATGCGGACTCAACACCGACGGGCCACCGGTTGTCGCGGAGGATTCATGACCAGTCAGGTAGCAAATCCTTCCGACGATGAAACGATTCCTCCTCGCGCACTGCAATTCCTGACTACCGCAGCCGCGTTCTTCTCATCCGCGCTCGATTGCGACGCCATGAAGCGGCGAGCGGTTGAGCATGTCGCGACGGCGCTCGACGCCGCCGCCTTTTTCCTCTCCGCTGCCGCGGGTGAACCGACCGCACAAGCCTCGGCATTTGCCACCGACACCCTGCGCGCCGCCTTCCAGCCAGGCACCGCCGCGATGAGGAGCGCCTTCACGCGGGCACACCGCGCGGATACGGCGCGAATCGCGGGTGAGCACGGTGACGACATCCACTGGCTGAGTGTGCCGATCCGTCGCCACACCGCGCGCTACGGCACCCTGGTCGCGGCGCGCCGCGGCCCCGGTTTCGCCGCCGCCGATCTCGCCCTGGCCGAACAATTCGGCCTGTTGCTCGCGGCGGCGCTCGAACACGCGACCCAAGCAGAGGCCGCAGGCCGTGATCGGCGCGCGATCGAATTGCTCTCCGCCGTCGATACCCTCTTGCATGGTGGCATCGGCGATGCCGACACGTTGGTCGGCACTCTTTCGGCGTTGGTAACGTTGCTCGGCACTACGCTCGGCGAAAGTAGCGCGCTCTTCTTGATCGAACGCGGCCAAGCGACGCTCCTCCTGCTCGACCTCTATCACGCCGATGCAGGTGAACAGGAACGCCAGCGCGCCGCGATTTACGCCGCGCCGCCGCGTCTGGGCGAGGGGATTATCGGCACGATTGCCCTCAGCGAATCCGGCCGGATCATCGACCCGACCGCTGATGCAGGTTCC
>DATCMP010000775.1:0-1786 GCA_036563365.1 Thermomicrobiales bacterium | reverse complement strand
CAGTGCCGGAGATCGTCGGCGACGGTGAGCGCGCGCCAGACCTTCTCCACCGGATGCGTCAAATGACGCTCGAAGTGCAGCGCATAACGGTCATCGATGGTACCCAGGGTCCCATTCATAGCCCTTCTCCCTTCGTCTCCGCCTCAGCGTCAGGCATCGCATCGAGATGTCGTTCGAGCGCATCGAGACGTCGTTCCCACAATTGCCGATACGGGGCAAGCCAGGCATCGATCTCCACCAGCGGTTCGGGTTGCAGCCGATACCAGCGCCGCTGCGCCTCCTGGCGTACACCAACCAACCCCGCCTCGCGCAGGACGCGCAAGTGTTTGGACACGCCCGGCTGGCTCAATGGCAACGCCACCACCAGATCGCCGACCAACCGCTCACGTTCGCGCAGCAGATCCAGGATCCGTCGGCGCGTCGGCTCGGCCAGCACTTCAAAGGTCATCATCGCCGCCTCCTCAACCATTCATTCGCCACCTACTTGAATATACCCTATAGGTTATATACAAATCAAGGCATATATAAGGCCAAAGTATGTTCAGTACGGTCGCGGAGAATGCGGTAAAGTAGCGGCGCGCGTGGCGATGACGCGCCGAGCCGGATGTGCGATCGATGGAGTAGCTGGAGTAGCTGGAGATAGCACTATGAGCGAGCAGCGGGCCCTGGAAGTCGGGCAAACAGCACCCGATTTCACCCTCTCTTCGACAACGGGCGGGCCGATCACCCTCTCGCAATATCGCGGGCAGCGCAATGTCGTCCTCGCCTTCTATGTCCTCGACTGGACCGGTGGTTGACGGAACGAATTGGCCGATCTGGAGCGCCTGCGCGAGCGCTTCGAGGAGGCCGATGCCCAGGTCCTGGGCATCAGCGTCGATCACGTCTGGTCACACAACGCCTTCGCCGACTCGATCGGCGGGCTCGCCTATCCGCTGCTGGCCGATTTCTTCCCGCACGGCGCGGTCACCCGGGCCTACGGCCTCTGGCGACCAGACCGCGGGCTCGGCAAGCGGGCGATCTTCGTGATCGATCGGGAGGGGATCATCCGCCGCGCACAGGTCATGGAGAGTGGTCTACCTGATCTCGAAGAATTGCTGACGTTCGTGGGTGGGATGTAAAGGGAAGTGGGGGTTGACCTTGCCCCCGGCCCCCCTCCCCGCGTCGGGGAGGGGGTGCCTCGAGACACGGCGGTGGCGGCCTGTGAAAACGGGTGGCTTCGCGATACCCTGATCGTTTTGGCCCTAAACAACCGGTTTCCCAACGTGTAGCCCCGACCATCGCCCAACCGACAACGAGCCACCCCTCCCCTGTAGGGGAGGGGCCGGGAGAGAGGTATTCCAACAATGCTCGACCGGATCGACGCCGCCGATTTGACCGGACTCTGGATCGTCTTCCACGACTACTCGGCGCGAGCCTGTGCCAAGTGGGTGCCGCGCGAGGCGATCCCGGACGCCCTCGCACGCGGCGGCATCTTCGCCCGCGCGAACCTCAACTTCACGATCGACGATCACCAGGTCGGTCAGCCACGGTTCGGGGCGGATAGCGGCGATTTCTTCGCCGTACCCGACCAGACGACGTTCGCCCCGCTCCCCTATCGTCCGGGGATCGGGCGCGTCCTCGGTTACCTACATACCGAGGATGGTGCGCTCGTATACTGACGGCGTTCCGGGGTGGCGGTGAGGGCGATGGGTGGGCAGCGGCGCTGACCGCGTCTTGTAGAAGGTCCCCCGCCACCGCGGGACGGGAGGAGTCTGGACCGTATCGAGTGGCCCCGACCACGCATCAC
>DATCMP010000774.1:0-5890 GCA_036563365.1 Thermomicrobiales bacterium | reverse complement strand
CCCTCTGCGAAAGTACGAAGTCCGAAGGTCGAAGTCCCGATGAACGGGATCGCGCTACGAAGAATAGCGTCACCGAGCCGACCATACCGGGTGATCGGGTGCCTGCGGCAAATTGTCGAGCGGGTAGCGTCGCTCGGCGCGGGTGGCGAGATCGCGCCAGAGGAGTTCATTCGCGGCCAATTCGGCCTCGCCGAGGATCGCGACGGCGGGGATGCCGACTCGCTCGGCGTGCGAGAGGTTCGCGGCGAGGCGGCGCTCGCGCAGATCCAACTCCACCCGCCAGCCCGCGCGACGCAGCCCCTCCGCGACCGGGATCAGTTCGGCCATCCCCACCTGCCCGGCACCGCAGACGAAGAGATCGACCTTCGCCGATTCCTCGATCTGGGCACCGCGCGCCACCAGCGCGGCGGCGATCCGCTCGACGCCGCAGGCGAAACCGCAGGCCGGGACCGGGGCGCGCGACCCGAGGATCTGCGCCAGATCATCGTAGCGCCCGCCGCCACAAAGTTGGATCGGTGCCTCCCGGTCACTCGTCTCGCCGGTGTGAATCTCGAACAGGATCCCGGTGTAGTAGTGCAACCCACGCCCGAGGCCAAGATCGAGGATGATCCGCTGGTGATGCCCATACGCCTTCAGCAGCGCCAGCACTTCCTCCAGTTCCTGCACCGGAGCGTCATCGAGGCCGTAATCGGCGAGCAGGGCGCGGGTATCGGCGAGGACGGTGGCGGGCTCGCCACGCAAGGTGATCAGGCGGCGCAAAAACGCGATCGCGTGGGCGATGTCAAAATCGACGCGCGGTCGCCGCAGCTTGACCAGCAGGCGCTCGACGATCTCTTCTGGTGGGCGATTGCTGCCACCGAGCTCGACCCCCGCGCCACGCAGCAGACCGAGGACGGTGCCCCGCGCCTCCCGTTCGCTCAGCCCATCGAGGGCGAGGGCGTCGAGCTCAGGGAAGTCGCTGGTGGCGACACCATCAACGGTAGTCTCCGCCGCGCCGCTCGCGCCGAACCCTTGTTGGGCATTGAGCAGATCGCGCAGGTTGCGATGCAGGCCATCGTCGCCGCGCGTCCGCAACTGTTCCATACTCCAGAGGAACCAGTCACGCACCCGATCATCGAGGGCGAGCGACGCGAGCAGCGCGCCCACAACGCCGATATGCCCCAGGCGAAGGGTGCAATCGGTCAGGCCGACCCGCTCCAGGCTGGAGAGGGCCAGATGGATCACCTCGGCGTCGGCGGCGGGGCCACGCGCCCCGAGCAATTCCACGCCCGCCTCGGTGAACTGGCGCGAACGGCCCGACTGCGGCTTCTCGTAGCGAAAAACCGGGCCGCAATACGAATACCGCTGTGGCAACGGACGCCCCTGCCCTTCCGCGACAAAGGCCCGCACAACCGAGGCGGTGAACTCCGGGCGCAGCGCGATCTGCCGGTTGCGGTAATCGAAGGCGTACATCTGCGCCGCGCGCTCCTCGCCCGATTTACGCAGGAAGAGCTCGGTCGCTTCGACAACCGGCGTGTCGATCGGGCGGTAACCGTGCCTGGCGAAAACGCGCTCCAGTTCGGCAATCAACCCTTCACGGAAGGCGCGCTCGGCGGGCCAGATATCGGCCATGCCCCGGATGCGCTCAATCACGAACCTCACACTCCCTTTGATTCCCGCAGCGCGACACCAACGCCACAATCGCGGTGCCGCAACAACGGACGTCCCTACGCCCAACAAAAAGCCCCACCGCTACAGCTGGCGGTGGGGCTTCTCACGCTCTGCTCAGTTCAACCCACTCAACTGATTCGCGCGCAAGCGACCACACACCGACCATGATGGTGGCGATGGTGATGGGCCGCAGCGACCGGCGCACAACGCGCGAAACAGTTCATGCGAGTAGGATAGCGAATCGCCCTGATCGCTGCAAGGTCGCTCGCACAACGCCGCTGCGCCAATTGCGAGAAGGGCGGTGGGATGGACCCCGCCCCTGGCCCCCCCTCTTCGGGGGAGGGGCCGGGGGCGGGATTAAAGCTCTATCACGGTGCCAGCCGCTCGACAATCCAGGCTCCCGCGGCATCGCGTCGGTAACGGAGGCGATCGTGGAGGCGATTCGGGCGACCCTGCCAGAACTCGACGGTCTGCGGCGTGACACGATAGCCGCCCCACCCCGTCGGGCGGGTCGGCAGCGTCTCCTGATATTCGGCTTCGAGTTGCTGCAAGCGCGCTTCCAAGCTCTGACGATTGGGGATGACGCGGCTCTGCTCGGACACGATCGCCCCCAGGCGACTGCCAAGCGGTCGGCTGGCGAAGTAACGGTCGGATTCTTCCGGCGAGACCCGCGCGACCGCACCTGCGATCCGCACCTGACGCTCCATCTCGGACCAGTAGAAGACGAGCGCCGCCGCCGGATTCTCGGCAAGTTCGCGGCCCTTTTGTCCTTCGTAGTTGGTGTAGAAAACGAAGCCACGCTCATCCCAACTCTTCAGCAGGACGATCCGCGCCGATGGCACCCCTTCGCGCGTGGCGGTGGCGACGGTCATGGCGTTCGGCTCGCGCAGTTCCGCCTGCAATGCCTCATCGAACCAACGGCGGAACTGGAGGAATGGATCGGGCGCGGCATCCACCTCGCTGAGCCCGGCGAGCGCATACTCTTTGCGGAGGCGACGGATCGACTCGGGGCTCGGCGGGGCGTCTGGCGTTCCTGTCATCGCTCTGCACTATCCTTGCTTCGTGGCACGACCGGCACCTCCGGCACGGCAAGAGAGAAACTAGCACGCGACGGACGGGATGACCAGGGGTGGAAGCCGTAGTCGCGACATGCGGCGCTCGTCCGGCATTCGCGCAACACCGACTACGGTGGTGCCGCTGCCCACCAGGCGTGAATGCCTCCCGATGGACTGGTACATTGCGACCGCCCCATCAAGTATGCTACGTTGCCAACGCTTGAAGGGCATAGACAAATCTTGCGCTGGAGGCGCTCGCACGCAGTACAGGTGGAAAGGGAACGTATCGAGTGGCCGCGCACACCGAGACTACGCCGACACCAGTGGCGAGCGCGCCCACCAGAACCCACCGCCCCACACCGCTCCAGATCTTCCTCCTCTTCACCGCCGCCTACTTCCTCTCCTATTTCTTCCGTACCGCCAACGCGATCATCGCGGGCGATTTGGTGCGCGACCTGACCCTCGATGCTGCCCAACTCGGGCTGATGACAAGCCTGTTTTTCGGGGCGTTCGCGCTGGCACAAATCCCGTTGGGGCTCGGTCTCGACCGCTGGGGAGCCCGGATCGTTGTCCCGGCGCTGATGGCCGTCGCGGTCGTCGGGGCGCTCGTGTTCGCCAGCGCGCCCGGTTTCGGCCCGTTGGCACTGGGACGCGCCCTGATCGGCGCAGGTATGGCGGCGATCTTACCGAGCGCGTTCAAAACGTTCGGTGCCTGGTTCCCGCCGCGTCGGGTCGCGACGATGTCGGCGCTGCTGGTCGGGATCGGCGCGAGCGGCGCGCTCTTCGCCGCGACCCCGCTCGCCTGGCTAACCACGCAAGTTGGCTGGCGGGCGATCTTTGTCGGTGCGGCGGTCGCGGTCGCGATCAGCGCCCTGGCGATCGTCCGCTGGGCGCGCAACGCACCGACGGACCTCCCCTGGCACGGCGGCACGACCAGCGCGGGCGGCTTCCGCGCGGTCCTACGTGACCGCCGTTTCTGGCGGATCGTGCCGCTCAATTTCTTCTTCACCGGCATCCAACTCGGGGTGCAGGGGCTCTGGGGCGGGCCATACCTCTTCGACGTCGTGGGCCTGCGACCGATCGAGGCCGGTAATATCCTCCTGCTCCTCTCGGGCGGGGTTTGCGTCGGCTCGGCCCTCTCCGGTTGGTTGGCCGACCGCTGGGGTGTCGCGCGCACGATCGCGACGAGTGCCGCACTCTTCACCCTCTGCCAGCTGGGCCTGATCGCCCGCCCATCGCTAGCTCTCGTCGGCCTGCTCTACCTCGGCTTCGGACTGACCGGCAGCTTCTGCATCATGGGGATGGCGCACGCGCGGCAGATCTTCCCGAAGGCGATCACCGGACAGGCGGTGGCGGCGATGAATTTCTTCGGGATCGGCGGCAGCTTCTGTATCCAATGGTGGATGGGCCTGATCATCAAGCGGTTCGGCGCTGACGCCGCCGGTCATTATCCACCCCTGGCTTATAGCGCCGCGTTCGGCTGCGCGGCCGTCGGGATGCTCCTGGCACTCTTGTGGTATCTGCCACTCGTGCGCGAAACAACGCAGGAGCAAGCCTGACCGCAGGACTTCCTTTGATGGGTACAGGAAATGGACGGTGGTGCAGTTATGACAACCTAAATCATCGCTGCCCCAAAGCTGCTATCGTCGCATTATCTATTACGTGCAGGGCCAAGCACAGTAAATGTGCCACCATCATGGATATAAAGTCGCTGGCCGCGCCACTCGACGATCGGGTGCGCGGCGAGAAGTGCCAGAATATGGGCGGGCGTTATGGTGACAACGAGCGGGAAGAGCAGCCACCGGCGTGGCGGCGTGATCGACCCGAGGTACGCCCGTTCGAGTCGTAACTGCACCAGGGTCGCAAGCACGAGCGTGAGGAGATAAGCACCGAGCGCACCGCGACGACGGAACAACAACGCTAGGAGGAGCAGCAAGGCCGGGACGATCCCGCTAACACTCCCGAGGCTCAGCAGCGCACGCTCCCGCGAATCGAGATACGGCAACATCGCCTGACGCGGGAAGATGAACCAGCGCCGCATCTGCACGCGATACGCCGAGAACGAATCGAGCAGGTTGGTGACATCGTAGAGGAGCGGCGTTTGCACGATCCGCAGGCCATGCGCCCGGACACGTCGCGCGAGTTCGTGGTCGTCATCGATCCGGTTCGGCTCGTCGCCGAAGCCGTTGATCGTCGTGAGGGTCGTGTGGCGCAGCGCGAAACAGTGGCCGGTAACCGTGAATGGCTCGGTCAGGTACGTCAGCGGCAGATAGCTGAGCAACGCATTGGCGTTGACGAACAGACTCATCAGGCTCGACGGGATCGTGTCCCAGGCGGTATATCGCGCGACGCCGAACGTCGCCCCGACCTCCCGTCGCAGCAGCGGAGCAACTAATGTAAGCAGCGCATCCGGCGGCAGGGTCACATCATCGTCCACAAAGCAGACGACCTCGCCAGCGATATGCGGCAACGCCGCCCGCACCTTCGCGACCTTCGTGGCGATCGTCCCGCCATCGGGATCCACAAGGACGATTTCGACATCATCGCCCAACAACGCGCGACATCGCGCCTGCGACGCCAGATCGGCGCGATCGCAGACCGGGAGGTGTTGCACGGTGCCGGGATACTCGAACAGCCGCCGTGCCGTGAGGATCGGCGTGAAATCGTGCGACGCCCGTGTGATCGGCTGCACCAGCGTGAGGCTCGGCCACGGCCCCTGCACCGCTACCTGTGGTCGGCGCATGAAGTGCGTCACCGCCGCGAGTTTCAACGCGCGATCGGCGGCGAAGAGCGCCAGCAAGGTTGCCGGTAGCCCTCGCCCGAGAACTGTCGCCTCGCGATGACGAAACATGTGCTACCTCTTCTTAATACCGATGCCAGCGAATATGCAAAACAGCGTGAAGCGGAGGACAGCAAACCGCGTCACAACTCTCTCCTCGCCGAAAAGATCCGCCTATACGGTAGCCGTCAACTGGAGTAGACGATGACCGCCGGAAGGCTGCAACGCCATGACTCCTTCATCGCCTCTGCGCGGCGGGCACGACTTCCGGTCACGCGCGGCAGACGCGCGGCTTTTCGCCGCGCACGCCGTTTCCGCGTCAGAAGTCCGCGTCGTCACGATCCCGAACGCCACACACTTCGTCCACCTCAACCGCCCCGAACGCGGGCGCGAGCAATTCTTGCGC
>DATCMP010000598.1:0-2370 GCA_036563365.1 Thermomicrobiales bacterium | reverse complement strand
CGCGGATATGCCGGTAGCCTTGCTCCATGTATTTGCGGACATTCTCTTCGACTTCCTCGACGGAGCCACCGGAGGCGTGGACGTAGACATCGGCCGCGCGCCGCGTGCGCCCGCCGAGCAGTTCGTAGATCGGCATCCCGGCACGCTTGCCCTTGATGTCCCAGAGGGCTTCATCGACCCCGGAGAGGGCGTTGTTGAGGACCGGACCGCTGCGCCAGTATGAACTGACGAATGACGCCTGCCAGATATCCTCGATGTCGTTCGGGTCGCGCCCGATCAGGAACGGCTTCAGGTATTGCTCGATTGCCGTCACTACCGCCAGCGGTCGCTGGGTGAAGGTGGCGCAGCCGATCCCGTACAGACCGGGTTCGCTCGTCTCGACTTTGACGACGATCAGGCGGATACCATCCGGCGCGGTGCAGATGGCCCTAACATCGGTGATCTGGAGCGCAGGCATCCCGCCGCTCGGCTCCCAGGCCGGGGTGACTGCCGGTGCGATCCGTGGTGTCTCTGACACGATTCCTCCTTGATGAGTGGGCGTAGTGGTCGAGTGCTCGGGTGGGCCAGATGGGTACGAAGGGGACGAGAGTGGGCGTGGGTTATTGCTGATCCTGCTTCTCGTCCTCTGAGAAGCCGCCGACGCCGAGACCGAGGCCGCCATCGACCCAGAAGACCTGGCCGGTGACATATTCCGCGGCATCGGAGCAGAAATAGAGGACGCCGCCGGCGATGTCCTCCGGGTAGCCGACGCGCCCGAGCGGCGTGACCTTGGCAAAATGGCCGCCATAGTCTTCCATCTCGTGGCTGGTCCGCTCGATCAGGATCGCGCCGGGGGCGATGGTGTTGACGGTGATCCGGTAGCGCGCGAGTTCGGCGGCGAGGCCCAGCGAGAGCATGTTCATCCCGCCTTTGGAGGCGTTGTAAGGGGTGGCGCGGCGGAACGGCGAACGGCTCGCGCCGCTAGAGATGTTGACGACGCGGCCCCAGCGATTTTCGCGCATGATTTTCGCTGCGGCCTGGGTGCAGAAGAAAACACTCTTCAGGTTGGTGTCGAGCGTCGCGTCCCAGTGCGCCTCATCGGTCTCGAAGAACTCTTGCCAGAGGGTGATCCCGGCATTGTTGACCAGGATGTCGAGTCCGCCGAGCGCCCCTGATGCTTCCTCGACGAGGCGGCGACATTCGGTGACCTGGCCGACGTTGGCCTTGATCGTCGTCGTGGTGCGTCCCAATTCGCGAATCTGCCGCGCCACATCCTGCGCCCCGGCTTCGTCGCCGTTGTAATGGACCGCTACGTCGGCCCCTTCGCGCGCCAACGCGAGGGCGATCCCCGCCCCGATCCCCTTGCTCGACCCGGTGACGAGCGCCCGTTTGCCATCGAGTAGCCCCATATGTACCTCCTTCGGGGTAGTAGCCTGTGGTCGGGAGCCGGTAGTCAGTTTCTCGCTCATAGCGTATTGCAGTTCGGCCAGCGGCTACCGGCTACCGGTGTCAGACTGGCTACCGGCTACTGGCGACTGTCAGCCGCAATCATCCACACGCCGGGCGGCTTTGCAAGCGGCCTTGCAAAGTGTGGGGCGGCTCGGTAGGATACGCGGCACCAAAAAATCGGGAGAGTTGTGATGCTGTGGGGGTGGTTCGGCGGAAGGTAGGGGGCGATGGGCGCGGCTGAGGAGTATCGCTATAACCGACTGACGTGGGCCGAGATGAACGACGCGATCGCGCTGCAGAAGGTGATCCTGCTGCCGACCGGCTCGACCGAGCAGCATGGCCGCCATTTGCCGATCGATGTCGATAGTTTCCTGGCGGAGTCCGTCTGCCTGGAGGCGGGTCGGCGTGCGCCGGACAGGATCCTGGTGTTGCCACCGGTGTCATACGGGCTGAATTTGCACCATATCGATTTCCCCGGCACGATCCACATCGAGCCGGAGGTCTTCATCGCCTTCTGCGTCAATATCACCAAGAGTGTCGCCTACCACGGGTTCAAGAAGATCTTGGTCGTCAACGGCCACGGCTCGAATGCGCCGCTGATCGACCTGATCGCGCGCAAGACGACCCTCGGGACCGAGTCGCTCTGCGCGGCGGTCCACTACATCAACCTGGCGCTCGAAGCATTTAAGACGGTGCAGGATACGCCGGTCATCGCCCACGCCGATGAGTTCGAGACGTCGCTCTATCTGCACCTCGCGCCGGAGCGGGTGCAGATGGAGCGCGCCGGGGCGGACAACGATGTGATGGGCAAGTGGCTCAGTTCCGACAGCACGTCCAATTACCCGGTGCGCTTCAACGACTACTGGGGCCGTTGGACCAACCTGGGCGTCCACGGCGATGCCACCACCGCCACCGCCGAGAAGGGCCGCGTTATCCTCGACG
>DATCMP010000761.1:0-1569 GCA_036563365.1 Thermomicrobiales bacterium | reverse complement strand
GCGCAAGGTGCGTCGAGCGGTGACGAGCGGCAGCCAGCGTTCGCGGAGCGGTCGCAGGCCGAGCGCGATGATGAATAGCACCGGGCCGAGGACCATCGCGCCCGTCTGTTGCCAGTCGCGCACGGCGTTCTTCCAGACGTGGTGATAGATCCCCTCGAAGTAACCGAGGGAAAAGTTGGCGATGTGGAACGTGGCGTGCAGGAGCAGCAGCGTCAGCGGGACGAAGAACCAGCCGTAGAGCCCACTCCAGCGTCGCGCCAGCCAGAGCCAGGCGATGAGCGCGATTACCGGTAGCAACGCGAAGATGAACTGCGCGTGTGTCAGGGCGACGCTGCCGAGCGCCAACCCGGTGATCAGTGCCGTGCCGCGCGCGGTCGCCGCGTCGCCGTGGTCCCGCGCCTCGATGAAGACGGCCCAGGCGTACAGGCCGCCGACGAGAAGCACCTGCAGGAAAATCTCGCTCAGCGATTGGCGTGCGAACCAGAGTTGGAGACCGTTGAAGGCTAGCAGCATCCCTGCGAGCAGCCCGACCGCGGTGCCGAAGAGTCGTCGCGCCAGCAAGATCGTCGCGGCGATCCCCAGCAGACCGAACGCGGCGCTGCCGTAGACCATGGCCCCGATCCCGCCGCCGAAGATCGCCCAGAGGGCCAGCCAGGTGGGGAAGAGGTGCAGGAACTGCGGCGTGACTGTATTGCCCTCGCCGGGGACGAGGTTGAAGCCCGAGAGTCGCTGCCAGTCGAGGAAGAGGTAACGCTTCGGGCTATCGTCGCCGCGCGGCGGATTGGCCGGTGGCGGGGTGAGGACGTGGCGCGCGGCACCGCCGAACCAGGCATCGTCGGCGGCGTCCGGGCCGAACTCGTCCAGGCCGGGATCGTGAAACCGGATACTCCCCGTCTGCGCGATCAGGGCACCGCTGTTGAAGTACACCCCGGCATCCTCTCCCCCCACAACCGTCTCGAAGGGGCGACCGAAGGTGAGCCAGCCGCTGAGGAGCAGGATGAGCGCCACCACGCCACCGATGGCGGTCAGGCGAAATTGCGGCCTGCCGACGCTGAACGCCTTGCGCCGCCGTGCCAGCGCGTAGCCAAGGAGGCTGAGTGCGCCGATCCCAAGCAGCACGCCGCCGCGCCCGAAATATCCGGCCTCGGCCAGGGCGAAGGCCCACCAGCCGACGAGGAGGATCCCACTGAAGAAGCGTAGGAAAAGCCTTTCACCGAAGGTTAAGGCGAAGTGTTTGACGGAGGTGGGCGGGGAAGCGAAAAAGAGGCGGCAAAAAGCGTCGCCTGGAATGAGGGTCAGCAGGCCCAGGGTTAGCAGACCCCACGGGGGCGGAATCGTGGCGCACCTCCAAATAGCGACCGATTAGGTTTTCGTCACAGGGAGAACGCGCACCGTGCGGCGTGGCTTCGCGCTTACTCCCCTGTGTGTGGACCGATGAATTCGAGCCGATTGCCGAAGGGGTCGCGGCACTCGAAACGGTCGTAGCCGGGTAGCGGAATCCCATCGAGCGCGGCGAACCCCGCCGCCACGAGCCGTTCGCGCCATACTGCCACATTGGCGACAGCGTAG
>DATCMP010000707.1:0-4282 GCA_036563365.1 Thermomicrobiales bacterium | reverse complement strand
CGGCTGGTGGGAGTTCTCGGCACGATTATTGAGCCCCTTGTGCCGCCGGTGCTCGACGCTGGGCCGCACCTCCCGCTTCGCCGCCCCGTAGCTGGCGAGCTTGTCGGTGATGACCACGCGCGGCACATACGTGAGGCCCTTGAGGAGCTTGCGCAGGAATTTCGTGGCCGCCCGCTTGTCGCGCCGGGGCTGCACGAGGATGTCCAGCACGTTGCCGTCCTGGTCGACGGCCCGCCAAAGGTAGTGCTGGACGCCGTTGATCGACACGAACACCTCGTCTAAATGCCACTTGTCGCCGGGGCGTGGGCGGCGTCGGCGCAGCGCGTTGGCGTACCCCTGGCCGAACTTGTGGCACCACTGCCGGATCGTCTCGTAGGTCACGATCACCCCGCGCTCGGCCCGCAGCTCCTCCACATCGCGGTAACTCAGGGCGAGGCGGAAGTAGAGCCAGACCGCATGCGCGATGATCTGGGGCGGGAACCGATGGCGCTTGTAGTCGGGGACAGCGGATGCTTCATTCATGAGCGGAGTATCGCACACCTACCCGTGCCAGACTTACCTTGACAGTACCCGCGGGATCGCCCCCGCTTGCTCCATGATGCGCAGGAGGGCGGGCGAGCGGCCGACCAGCTCGGCGACACCCCCGATACTGAGCAGCTCCCCGGCCATATGCAACCTTCTTGTGCCTGCAATCCGTGCCGCATCAGGGACGATAAAACTTACGTATATAGCAACATGGTTATGATACATAGTCAAACGATTTACCTCATTGGGATGGGCAATCTATCCTTCCACCCCATGAGGGGAGGCACGGAAAAGCCCCCACACCGGAGGGGGTGTGAGGGCGTGACAACCGTCGCCTGGGAGACCGAGGGCCGGGTAGAGCTACCCGGCCCCCCTCGGGTGAGCAACCCGCTTAGCTCGTGGCTCGACCCTCGCCGATCTGCGCCTGCTGGCCGCCGCCGATCTGGATCTGCCGCGGCTTCGCGCTCTCCGCCTTGGGGAGGGTCAGGCTGAGCACGCCATTGCTGAACTGCGCCGTGACGTGGTCCACATCGACCGGATAGGGCAGGCTGAGCGCCCGGGTGAACTCGCCCGCGCCGAACTCGTTGACGTGCCAGCGCTGGCCCTCCTGGCGCGCGTCGTGGCGCTGCGCCCCGACCGTCAGCACGCCGCGATCGATCGCGATGTTGACGTCCTCCTGGCTGATCCCGGGCAGGAGCGCCTCGACGTGCAGCGCGTCGTTCATCTCGTAGACGTTGAGCGGCAGCTGCGCGAGCGTGGACGTGTTCAGGCCGAGGCCATACTCCGGGCGCAGGGTCTGCGTATCGAAGAGCTGATCCATCGCGTCGCGTAGGCTGAGCATCGACTCGAAGGGGGTCCGTACTCGGGGAGCCATCATCACACCTCCTGCTGACCGTTGCTGATCGTTCCCAATCAACCGCGCCCACCCGGTGGTGTCCCGTAGGTGAGGCTGCAATATATATACACCTTTAGTCGCATCGTGTCAAGTATCTTGCGGACGCAACACCCGCTGGCAGGCCGCGCCGGCGCCTTACGGCGCGGCGCGAGGGCTTGCCGGGGGCGTGGCCGGCACGGTACAACTGCATCCTGCGGTCGCCCATCGCGGGGCGACCGGCGCACACGCCGCCGCGTGCGGTAGCAAGGAGGGAGACGTGATGACCGGCGCGATCGACCCGCCCGCGGGCGACTACACCCTCGCCGAGCTGGCGGCCCACTTCGGCCTGGATCTGCCCGAGACGGCGGCGCTCCTGGAGGAGCACGGCTACCCCGTGCCCGACGGCGACGCGCGCCTGGCGCTCACCGCGGAGGCGTATGGGGAATTGCTCATGGCCGCACCGCTGGAGGTGGCCGGGCCCTTGGGGGCGGATGACGCCACGGGCTAACCGCCGCCAAACGCGCGCGACCGCCGCTCGGCCACCGTCAGGCCCTCGGGATCGTCGTCACGTTGCACATCCTCGGCCCATGCGGCGGGCCATCCGAAATGCCAAGGTCTTCCCGAGACGATTTGGGAATAGCGGTTACCGCTTCGTGACGGTATACCGTAAGTGGGTGACGAGCGGCGAGTTGATCGCCTCCGCGATCGCCAGGCCGATCTTGCTCCGGTCGATCCCCTCGAACAGCCGCACCCCGCCGCCGAAGAGGACCGGTGCCTGCGAGATGGTGAACTCGTCGACCAGCCCCGCGTTGAGGTACTGGATGATGACGTTGGCCCCCCCGGCGATCCGGATGTCCTTGTCCCCGGCCGCCTCGCGCGCCTGCCGCAGGGCGCTCGCGATCCCCTCATTAACGAAGTGGAACGTAGTGCCGCCGGGGCGTACCCACGGGTCGCGCACTTGCTTGGTCAGGACGAAGACCGGCGTATGGAAGGGGGCCTCTTCGGGCCACTGGTGCTCGCCACCATCGAACATCCGCTTGCCCATGATGTTCGCGCCGGTACGCGCGAAGGTCTCCGCGAGGAGCGTGTTGTCACGGCCCGTCTCGCCGCCCTCGCCGAGTTCCAGGTTCTCACGGAAGAATTTCTGCTGGAATTGCCACTGCTGGAGGGCCATCCATTGGCTGAGCCAGTCCTTATAGTTCGGGTCAAGGCCTTCGGGCAATACCATGCCCTCGGGAGCGATGTAACCATCGAGTGACATCCCCACGCTGAAGAATACGTTACTCATGGTGTCCCTCCGCTTGTTCTGCTATCTGACGGCGACAGCCCCCTAGCTGCCCTGCCCTGGATACATCGGAGCGGTCGACAAGTTCTCGACATCCGTTCCAGGGAAATCGGGACATTGTTGAAGCTATCGACGTTGGCGCTATATCGACGCTATCCGTGAATGAAGTCCGCCCATGTGCCGATCTTCGATCGTGCGGCATGAATGGGGATGTCGAGACGCTGCTGCATAGCCTAATATCTGGCGCAACCATTCCGCCAACGAGACCGCGAAGGCGTCGTGTGCTATCCTCGCGCCGCTGGCGAACGACGCCGTTTGTAGGGGGGAATATGCCGTCGTGCCCGCGCTGTTCGGGGGTCGCCGTGAAAAAGGACGGACGCAGTGGCGAGAGCCAGCGCTATCGCTGCCGGTCCTGCCGCCGCACCTGCATCGACCGCACCGGCACGCCGTTCGCCGGGCACCGCTGGCCGCAGGCGATCATCGTCACCGCCGTCCGGTGGTATCTGCGCTACCGCCTGTCCGCCGCCGACGTGCGCGACCTCCTGGCGGAGCGCGGCGTGGGTGTCTCCGCGCGGACGGCCCTCCACTGGGTGCGGAAGTTCGCCCCGCTGCTCGCCCGGGCGGGTCGTCGGGCGGCCACGCGCCTCGGACGACGCTGGTGGTGCGACGAAACCTCCGTCCGGGTTGGCGGGAAGTGGGCGTACCTCTACCGCGCGATCGACGAGCACGGCCAGGTGGTAGATGTCGTGCTGCGCACGCACCGGGACCTTGCCAGCGCGCGGGACTGCTTCGTCCTCGCGACGTACCGCCGCCGTACCGCACCGGAGGAGATCATCACGGACAAGCACCTCGCCTACATCCGGGCGGTGAGGGAGGAGGTCCCTGGGGCGACGCACACGCAGCGCGGGCTGCACCGCAAGAGTGGGTCGGACACCAAGCCGATCGAACGGTCCCACGTCCCGACGAAGGACCGGCTGCGACCGATGCGCGGGCTCCAGTCGATCCGCACGGGGCAACGCGCGATCGAAGGTGTCGAACTGGCCCGGGCGGTGCAACGGGGGTATGTGACCGCGCCGGATATCCGGGTGGGGAGCGCGGCCGGCCCTCACGCGCGGGCGCGCGCCGCCGCGACCGCCTTCGCGTGGCTCGCCGACGACCTGCGCGTCGCCGCCTAGCCCAGGGCGCAGCGCCAGCCCGCGCGTCGCAGCGTGCTCCATGACTCCTCAGCACACCCCAACTTCGCGGTCTCGCCCGAGCAGCGCATCATGCGGCGCGGCGCGCTGGCAGGCCGTGCCCAGCGGGGGGAAACGCCGCCGTGCAACGATATTTCGTTCACTCTTCGGGACCGCGACGCCCTTGATCCGCCTCGGCGACGGTTGTACTATAGAGTCCGCTCCATGCCCGATCGGGGCCGTTGGTCTCTGGGAATTAGCGACTTCCGGGGGGTGACATGTCCGCAACGTTCTATACGATCCGCTACCGCAGCACGCTGCATCATGACCATGCCCGGCTCATCATCGAGGACGAGACGGGGAAGCGGTTCCTCTTCACGTGCCATTCGGACGCCTGTACCATGCTCCCGCTCCTGGACGAGTTCG